>JAEXTE010000261.1 GCA_023453655.1 Pseudomonadota bacterium | reverse complement strand
GAGCCGGTACTGGTCGAGCGGCACGCCATCGAGGGTGATGCGGCCGCCGCTGGGCTCGTAGAAGCGCGGGACCAGGCGTACCAGGCTGGTCTTGCCGCTGCCCGAGCGCCCGACGATGGCGGTGACGGTGCCCGGCCTCGCGGTGAAGCTGATCCCGTCCAGCGCGTGCCGCGCCTCGTCGCGCTCGTAGCGCAGCGAGACGTTGTCGAACACCAGCTCGCCGCGGGCGCGCGCCAGCGGGAGGCTGCCGGCGTCCCGCTCCTCGGCCGAGTCGAGTACGCCGAACAGGCGCTCGGCCGCGGCCACGCCGCGCCCGATCACGCTCTGCACGTTGGTGATCCGGCGCAGCGACGGGATGATGCCCATCATCGCGGTCATCAGCTGGACGAATTCGCCCGGGTTGAGCCGGCCCTCCAGGGCCTCGTGCACCGAGACCCAGACGATCGCCGCCAGCGCCAGCGCGGCCAGGATCTGGACCAGCGCCGAGGACATCGCGCGCGTGGTCTCGACCTTCATGTTCAGGCGCAGGATGCGGTTGGCGAAGCCCGAGTAGCGCTCGCGCTCGAAGGCCTGTGCGCCATGGACCTTGACGTCCTGCTGGGCGGCCAGCGACTGCTCGGCGCTGGCCGCCAGTGCGCCCATGCCGTCCTGGATGCCGCGGCTGATGCGCCGGTAGCGCCCGCCCACGTACCAGACCAGCACGCCGATCAGCGGCGCGATCACGATCATGGCCAGGGTCACCTTGACGCTGGTATAGAGCATCAGGCCGAACAGGAAGGCGATGGTCAGGCCATCGGTGAGGATCGCCTTGAGCGCATCGGAGCTGGCCTGGGTGACCTGCTCGGTGTCGAAGTTGAGCCGGCTCACCATGGCCGGCACCGACTCGGTGTCGAACCGGGTGCTGGGCAGGCGCAGGTACTTGCCCAGCACCAGTTCGCGCAGGTCGCGGACCACGCTGCGGCCGACCCGGGCCATGCCGTAGTCGGTGGCGAAGGTGGCCAGGCCGCGCAGCAGGAACAGGCCGATGATCGCCGCGGGCAGCACCACCGCCATCTCGGGCTTGGGGTCGACGAAACCGTCGTTGGTCAGCGGCTCCATCAGCCACACGAAGGCGGCGCCGGCCAGGGCCTCGACGATCATCGCCGCCATCGCCACCAGCAGGAACGGCCAGTAGATCCAGGCGTGGCCGAGCAGCCTGCGGTAGATCGGCCAGGCGCCCGGCGCCTGCGCTTCGCTCGAAGGCTGGGTCATTGTGGAGCCGGCGCCTGCTCGGGCGCGGTGGCGTTGGCGATGCGGGTGAAGCCGAGCTGGCCGAGCGCCTCGTAGGCGGTCACCACCGCCTGCCACGGCGTGCGCGCGGCGGCGCGCCGCAGCACGGGGCGCTCGCGGTCGTCGCCGGCCACCTCCACGATGGTGCGCTTGAGCGATTCGACGTCGGTGCGCAGCGCCTCGCGGTCGCCGACGAAATAGCGGCCGTCGGCGTTGATCAGCAGGCTCAGCGAATCGGACTGCGTGTTGGCCTCGCCGGCCGCGCGCGGCAGTTCGAGCTTGAGCACCGAGCGCGCGTCGAAGGTGGTGGTGATCACGAAGAAGATGATCAGCACCAGGATCACGTCGATCAGCGGCACCAGGTTGATCTCGGGCACGTCCTCGGCGCGCCGGTCGCGGATGCGCACGGCGTCAGCCCTGGGCCGGCTCGGCCGCGGGCGCGGCGGCGCCGGTCGGGATGGCGGCCATGGCCGCGGCGGCGGCGCGGGCGCGCGGATCGCTCACGTCCATCAGCGGGATGGCCTCGTGCTCCATGTCCACGATGTAGCCGTCGATGCGGGCCCGGAACCAGCGGTGGAAGACCAGCGCAGGCACTGCCACCACCATGCCCGCCGCGGCGCAGACCAGGGCCTTGCCGATGCCGCCGGCGAGCTGGTTGACGTCGCCCACGCCGTGGTCCATCACCCCGAGGAACATCTGGATCATGCCGACCACGGTGCCGAACAGGCCCAGCAGCGGGCCTGCCCCGGCGATCGTGCCGAGCGCATTGAGGAAACGCTCCATGCGGTGGGCGATGTGGCGGCCGACGTCCTCGACCCGCTCGCGGATCTCCTCGCGCGGACGATGGCGCACGTCCAGCGCGGCGGCCAGCAGCTCGCCCAGCGGCGAATTGCGGCGCAGCGAATCGATGTGGGCCGGGTCGAGCCGGCCGCGCGCGGCCCAGGTGCGGACTTCCTGCCCCAGCCCCGGCGGCAGTACCGCGGCGCGGCGCAGCGCCCAGAACCGTTCGACGATGATCGCCAGCCCCACCGCCGACAGCAGCAGCAGCGGCAGCATCGGCCAACCGCCGGCCTTCACCAGTTCAAGCACGCTTCGTCCTCCGGCCCGACGGCCTGCCCCAGATCGGCCGATAGGATAGCCGGTCAGCGCGCCGCGTCGGCCCTCCGCACCGCGTCCCACAGCCGTGGATGGCGGCTGCGCCGGCGTTCGATGTGCGTTGCGTCACCGATGCGCACGCGCACCGCGCCGTCGCGGGAGGTGTCGGCGGTCGCTGCGCCGGCCCGTCTCCAGCGCTCGATCACCCGCGGATGCGGGTGCCCGAAGCGGTTGCCGTGGCCGCTGGACGCGATGGCCAGCCGCGCCTGTGCCGCGGCCACGAAGGCCGGGTCGGAGGACTTGTCGCTGCCATGGTGGGCCAGCAGCACCACGTCGCTGCGCAGCGAGGCTGCCTGGCCGTGCACCAGCATGCGCTCGACCACCGCGCCGACGTCGCCGGCCAGCAGGGCCGAACCCTGCGCCGATTCGATCCGCAGCACGCAGCTCGACTCGTTGCGCATGGCCGGGAAGTGCAGGTCCGGATGCAGGAAGGCGAAACGCACGCCGTCGAACTGCCAGGCGCTGCCCGCCAGGCAGGGCGCGGCCCGGTCGATTCCTGCGTCGGCGGAGGCGAACACCGGGCCGGTGGGAAAGCGGCGGCGGATCGCGTCCAATCCACCGGCGTGGTCGGCATCGCCATGGCTGACCACCACCGCGTCCAGGCGCCGCACGCCCAGCGCGTGCAGGGCCGGCGCCACCACCCGCTCGCCGGCGTCGAAGCCCTCCGGCTGGGCGGGGCCGGTGTCGTAGAGCAACGCATGGTGCGCCGTACGCACCAGCACCGAGGTGCCCTGCCCCACGTCCAGCACCACCAGTTCGAACGCGCCGGGCGCCGGCAGCGCCCGCGCCGGCCACAGCAGCGGCAGGAGCAGCAGCGCGGCCAGCGCCTTGCCCGGCACGCCCCGCGGCAGCAGCAGCCAGAACGCCCCCAGCAGGGCCAAGGGCAATGCCAGCCAGTGCGGCTCGGGCAGCCACCACAGGGCCAGCCGGCCCTGCGCGAGCCATTCGAACAGCGGCCAGGACAGGTCGAAGCACCACGCCGCCAGTCGCCAGGCCGGGCCGCCCCAGCCGGCGCCCAGCGCCTCCAGCGCGGTGCCGACCAGGGCCAGCGGCACTACCACCAGGCTCCACCACGGGATTGCGACCAGGTTCGCCAGCGGCCCGGCCAGCGAGGCCTGGCCGAACAGCACCGCGGTCAGCGGCAGCAGGCCCAGCGTGGCCACCCACTGCGCGGACAGGAAGCCGCGCAGCAGCGGCTGGGCGTGGACGCCGGGCAGGCACCAGGCGAGCCAGGCTACGCCGGCGAAGCTGAGCCAGAAGCCGGCGGCAAGCACCGCCAGCGGATCGGCCAGCAGCAGGGCGATGGCTGCCAGCGCCAGCGAGCCGGCCACGCCCATCGGCCGCCGCCACAGCCGCGCCAGCACCACCACCGCGATCATCAGGACCGTGCGCACCGTCGGCAGGGCGAAGCCGGCGACCGCGGCATAGCCCACCGCCCCGAGCAGCGCGCCGCAGGCCGATGCCTGCGGGCGCGGCAGCCATCGCCCCAGGCCCGGCAGCAGCCACCAGAGGCCGGCGACCGCAAGCGCGAAGAAGCCAGCGACCAGGCCGACGTGGAATCCGGAGATCGCGATCAGATGGGTCAATCCAGTGGCGCGCAGGACCTCCCAGTCGACATCGTCGAGTCCGCGCGTGTCGCCAAGGGCCAGCGCCCGGATGAAGCGCGACGACGGCCGTGCCAGTGCGGCGTCGATGCGCGTGGCGATGGTGTCGCGCCAGCCGTCGATGCCTGCCGCGCCGTGCATGCGCTGCCAGGGCTCGCCCGAGCGCACGTAGCCTGTGGCCGCAAGGCGCGACGCCAGCGCATGGCGTTCCCCGTCGTACCAGCCGGGATTGCGCAGGCTGCGCGGCGCGCGCAGGCGCGCGGTGAGGCGCCAGCGGCTGCCCGGCACCAGGTCCAGGCGCGGCGAATCGGCTCCGTCGCGGTCGTCGTACCAGGCCAGGCGCAGCAGCCGGCCGCGCAGCGCCTCCGGCTGGCCGGCATCGCGGTCGACCCGGAACAGGAAGCGCGTGCGCCGCGGTTCGTGCTCGGGCAACTGCACCACCCGGCCCTGGACCTCGAAATCGCCACGCTCCAGCGCCGGCGGCAGCTGGCCGTGCAGTCCCCACGACGCATGCAGGCCGAACAGCGCCGCGCCCAAGGCCAGCGCGCCCGCCAGCCTGCGCCAGTCGTTCCAGCGGCACCACGCGGCCAGCCCGGCGCAGGCGGCAGCCAACAGC
>JAEXTE010000257.1 GCA_023453655.1 Pseudomonadota bacterium | reverse complement strand
CCCTTGATGGGCGCGTCCACGCCGGACAAGGACTTCGGTTTCTACGACTCCACCGTCAATGGCGGCTGGGAGGTGCCGGACGAGCCCTACACCACCGCCGAAGGCACCGAATTCCTGTGGTGGCGGGCCCGCATGCTGGGCGGTCGCACCAACCACTGGGGCCGCTATTCGCTGCGCTTCAGCGAGCACGACTTCAAGGGCAAGAGCCGCGACGGCCTTGGCGCCGACTGGCCCTTCGAGTACGGCGACATCGCGCCCTGGTACGACAGGACCGAGGCACTGATCGGCGTCTGCGGCACCAACACCGGCCTGGACGACATGCCGCCATCCGCGGAAGGCGTGCTGCAACCGCCCCCGATGCCGCGAATCCCCGAACTGCTGATCGCCGCCGCGGCGAAGAAGCACGGCATCGCCGCGGTGCCGATGCACCGGGCCGTGCTGACCCGGGCGCTGGACGACCGTGCGCCCTGCTTCTGGGCCACGCCCTGCGGCTACGGCTGCTCGATCGGCGCCGCGTTCCAGACCACCACCTCGCTGCTGCCGATGGCGCAGGCGACCGGCCGCCTGCGGATCGTCACCGACGCCATGGTCAGGACCGTGGCCACGGATGCCGGCGGCCAGGTCACGGGCGTGACCTATATCGACAAGAAGACCGGCACCGAACGTCAGCTGGACGCGAAGGTGGTGGTGCTGGCCGCGAGCGCCTGCGAGTCGGCGCGCATCCTGCTCAACTCCAAGACCGCCCGCCACCCCGATGGCCTGGCCAACTCCAGCGGCCAGGTCGGCCGCAACCTGATGGACTCCACCGGCGCCGGCCTGTCGGCGCTCGTCCCGGCGCTGATGGACCGGCCGCGCTACAACGAGGACGGCCACACCGCCAACCACCTGTTCATTCCGTGGTGGGGGCACGAGGCCCAGGCCAGGGGCGAACTGGATTTCCCGCGCGGCTACCATTTCGAACTCGGCGGGCGCTTCGGCGAACCCGGGGCGTACGTGAGCGGCGACCTGCAGGGCTACGGCCCCGCGCTGAAGCAGCAGGTGCGCGCGCATTACGGCGCCTACGTGCATTTCGCACTGCGCGGCGAGATGCTGCCGAACGAGCATTGCTACATGGATATCGACCCGCAGGTCACGGACAAGTGGGGCATTCCCGTCCCGCGTTTCCACTGGCGCTGGTCGGAGCATGAACTCAAGCAGGTCGCGCACGGCCTGAAGACCGCCAAGGCCATCCTGGAGACGATGGGCGCGACCGTGGGCGAGCTGCCTGCGCCCGAAGACGCGATCAAGAAGGGCGGCGAGATCATCCACGAGGTGGGCACCACGCGGATGGGCGATTCGCCCGAGGACTCGGTGACCAACCAGTGGGGCCAGACCTGGGACTGTCCCAACCTGTTCGTGATGGACGGCGGCGTGTTCGCCTCCAACCCGCACAAGAACTGCACCCTGACCATCATGACGCTGGCGATGCGCAACAGCGCCTGGCTGGCCGACCAGCTCAAGGCGGGAGCGCTGTGATGCGGGCACCACGCGAGGACCAGACCATGCCTGCCGGGACCGACGGCGTCGAGCCCGCCTATGCGAACAGGCTGACCCGGCGCGAGTCGCTGAAGCTGCTGGCCGCACTGGCGGCCAGCGCCATGCTGCCTGCCTTGCCCGCCGCCGCATCGACGCCGCCGGCTGGGCCAGCGGACGGCGCTGCGGATGCCGGCCATTGGCCGGAGCTGGATCTCCAGCCGATCACGGCCGAGGGCTACGGCAAGGATCCGGACCTGATGACTCCGCCGGACACGCCCTGGCCGCTGACGCTGACGCCGGCCCAGCTGTCGCTGCTGGCCCTGCTGTCGGACATCATCGTGCCGGCGGAGGGCAAGTCGCCCTCGGCGTCGGCCGTGCAGGTGCCGTCGGTGGTCGACGAATGGGTGAGCGCGCCCTATCCCGACCAGCAGCGCGACCGGCTGACGATCCTGTCCGCGCTCGCCTGGCTCGACGACGAGGCCGCGCTGCGCTTCTCCAAGCCGTTCACCGCGCTGGAGACGGCGCAGCAGCTGGCGATCATCGACGACATCGCCTACCACAACGAGCAGACCCCAAGGCGGTTCCAGCGCATCGCCGGCGCCTTCTCGCGGCTGCGCAACCTGGTCCTGGCCGCCTACTTCTGCACGCCCGAAGGCATGGAGGACATCGGCTACCTGGGCAACGTGGCGATCGCCGGGGATTACCCCGGTCCTACGCCCGAGGCCTACCAGCACCTGGACAAGGTGCTGGCGGAACTCGGCTTGAGCGGATTCGCCTACCCGGTGGGCTGAGCGCTGCCGCACGCAGGGGCGGCGCCTGCACCAGCAGATGCCGCCAGCCTGGGGACCGGACCTCGCGCGTTCCTACAGCTCCCGCACCCAGATATTGCGGAAGCTCACCTCGGAGTCGTGATCCTGCAGGGCGATCGGCGCGCAGCCGTGCGGCTCGTAACTCGGTGCCCCGCGGTACTCGGTGCGGCCGGCGATCACGGTGTCGTCCTGAACCAGGACGCCGTTGTGCAGCACCGTGATGCGAGCCGGGGCAAGCAGCCCACCGCCTTCGGAGAAGCGCGGCGCCTTCCAGATCACGTCGTAGCTCTGCCACTCGCCCGGGGGGCGCGAGGCATTCACCAACGGGATGGCCTGCTTGTAGATCGAGGCCGCCTGGCCGTTGGCGTAGGTGGGGTTGTCGTGGCTGTCGAGCACCTGCAGTTCGTAGCGTTCCTGCAGGAAGACGCCGCTGTTGCCGCGGTCCTGCCCGTCGTGGCCGCGACTGTCCGCCGGCGAGCGCCACTCGATATGCAGCTGGATGTCGCAGAAGGACTGGCGGGTGCGGATGCCCTTGCTGCCGGGCACCACGGTCGCCACGCCGTCGGCGATCTTCCAGGGGGCCTCGCCGCCCTGCTCCGACTCCCAGGCTGCCAGGCTGCTGCCGTCGAACAGCACCACCGCGTCCGACGGCGCCGCGCCCACGGGCGTGGCCACGACCGCCGGCACCGGCGTCCAGGCTTCGGTCTTCGCCGGGTCGGCGGCCGGATCGTGGGCCAGCGCGAGCGCGCCCGCCAGCACGCCGGTCGCCAGCAGGGTCGCGCGCATGGCCGAAACCCGCCGC
>JAEXTE010000179.1 GCA_023453655.1 Pseudomonadota bacterium | reverse complement strand
GTCCAGGGCGATGCGGCGGCTGCGCGCGGTGCAGCCCAGCACCAGGCGGCAGTCGGCCACGGCCTCGGCCAGGGTCGGCACCAGCTCGGCGGCGGCGAGCACGTCGTCGGCGCCGGCGGCCATGGCGGCCGCGTCGGCATGCGGGAAGCGTTCGGGCGCGCCCAGCACCAGCCGCCGCAGCCCCATGGTCTTCATGGCGCGGGCGGCCGCGCCGATGTTGCCGGGATGCTGGGTTCCGACCAGGACGATGCGGAGATTGCCGGCCGCGTGCAGGAGTTCGCTCATGGCGCGATGGTAAACTGCGCGCCCGGCCACTGGCGCCGGCCCGCTCTTTTCCCCCGCCGTCCACGGAGTCCCACGATGCTCGCCCCCGCAGTCAATGTCATGGTCAAGGCCGCGCGCGCCGGGGGCAACGTGCTGCTGCGTCACATGCACCGCCTGGACGCGCTGAACGTGGTGGAAAAGGAGCGGATGGACTACGCCAGCGAGGTCGACGGCCAGGCCGAGGAGGCCATCGTCAAGGAGCTGCGCCGGGCCAATCCGGACTACGCCATCCTCGGCGAGGAAGGCGGCGCGCAGAAGGGCAACCGCGGCCCCAGCCGCTACACCTGGGTCATCGACCCCCTCGACGGCACCAGCAACTACCTGCACGGCATCCCGCACTGGTGCGTGTCGATCGCGCTGTGCGAAGGCCCCGAGCCGCTGCACGCGGTGGTCTTCGACCCGCTGCGCAATGAGCTGTTCACCGCCACCCGCGGCGCCGGCGCCCAGCTCAACGAGAAGCGCGTGCGCGTGTCCGAGCGCAAGGACCTGCCCGGCGCCATGCTGGTCACCGGCTTCCCGCCGCGCGAGCGCAAGCGGGCCGACGCGCAGCTGGATTGCCTGAAGGTGCTGCTGCGCGACGTCGAGGACGTGCGCCGCACCGGTTCGGCCGCGCTCGACCTGGCCTGGGTGGCCGCTGGCCGCTGCGACGCCTACTTCGAGGCCGGCGTGCAGCCCTGGGATATCGCCGCCGGCGTGCTGCTGGTGCGCGAGGCCGGCGGCCGGGTGACCGACTTCCGCGGCGCGCCGACCGGCCCGATGCACGTGGCCATGGGAACCGGCCGTCCGCTCATCGCCGGCAACCTCAGGGTCACCGAGTCGCTGCAGAAGGTGATCGTGTCGTCGGGATACGCGGCCTCGTTCGACTGAGCGGCTGTCCGCGGCGCGCCGGGCGCGCCGGACCGGAAAAGAAGAAGGCCGCGCAGTGCGCGGCCTTTTTCCGTCATGCGTGGGGCCCTGCGGCCGCCAGCGTCCTGTCTTACGGACGGCGCGCCAGGGCTTCTTCGTCGCGGGCCTTGGGCAGCAGGTCCTGCTTGGTCACCCGCAGCACGCCCAGGGTCAGCAGCGGGCAGGCCACCAGGATCGAGGACGCGGTACCGATCACGATGCCGATCATCATCGCCTCGGACATGCCCTTCAACGAGCCGCCGCCATAGATGTACAGCGCCAGCACCGTCAGGAACGCGACCACCGAGGTGATGATCGTGCGCGACAGGGTCTGGTTGATCGAGGTGTTGAGCACTTCCAGCGGATCGGCGCGCATGGCGCGGAAGTTCTCGCGCACGCGGTCGAACACCACGATGGTGTCGTTGATCGAGAAGCCCATCACCGTCAGCAGGCCGGCCAGCAGGGTCAGGTCGAACTCGCGCCCGGCCAGCGAGAACCAGCCGGCCACGATCAGCACGTCGCCCAGGGTGGTGATGATCGCCGAGACCGCGAACTTCCACTCGAAGCGGAAGGCGATGTAGATCAGGAAGCCCACCACCACGAACACGATCGCGTAGATGCCCTTCTTCGCCAGGTCCTGGCCGACCTGCGGGCCGACGAAGGACCGGCCCTTGACCGTGGCCGGGTTGTCGGCAGTCGATGCCGCGGCCAGCACGTCGTCGGCGGTGCGGTTGATCGCCTCGGCGTCGGTGCTGCCGTCCTTGGGCTGCAGCCGGATCATCAGGTCGGCGCCCGTGCCCATGGTCTGCACCTGGGCGCCGGGATAGCCGGCCGCCTCGAGCCGGTCGCGCACCGCGTCGACGTCGGCCGGCCGCTCGAACACCAGTTCGACCGAGGTGCCACCGGTGAAATCGAGCGCGTAGTTGAAGCCGTTGATCGCGATCTGGACCACCGAGCCCACCATCAGCAGCAGCATGAAGCCGATGGTGACCATGCGCCAGCGCATGAAGTCGATGCGCGTGTCGTTCGGGATCAGGTGCAGGGGGAACAGTTTCATGGTCGTGGTCTCCCGGCGCTCAGATGGCGATCGACTTGAGTTTGCGACGGCCGCCATAGATCAGGGTGGCGATGCCGCGCGAGACGGTGACGGCGGTGAACACCGAGGTCAGGATGCCGATGACCATGGTGACGGCGAAGCCGCGCAGCGGGCCGGTGCCGAACGCGTACAGCGCCACGCCGGCCAGCAGGGCGGTCATGTTGGAGTCGAAGATCGTGCCCGAGGCCTTGTCGTAGCCGGTGGCGATCGCCGTGCGCGGCGGCAGCCCGGCGCGCAGCTCCTCGCGGATGCGCTCGTTGATCAGCACGTTCGCGTCCACCGACATGCCGATCGACAGCGCGAGGCCGGCGAAACCCGGCAGGGTCATGGTGGCGCCGAACAGGCTCATCACCGCCACCACCATCACCAGGTTGAGCAGCAGGGCGATACAGGTGATCAGGCCGAACATGCGGTAGTAGAGGGCGAAGAACACCAGGGTGAACGCAAAGGCGTACATCACCGCCTGGGTGCCGCGGGCCACGTTCTCGGCGCCGAGGCTGGGGCCGATCACGCCTTCCTCGACGAAGTCCATCGGCGCGGCCAGCGCGCCGGCCTTGAGCTGCTTGGCCAGGGCGGTGGCTTCCTCGCGGCTCAGGCCAGTGGTCTGGAAGTCCTTGCCGAACACGCCGCGGATGGTCGAGGAGCTGATCACGCGCTCCTCGGTGCGCGAGGAACGCACCTCCTCGCCGTTGACCATGGTCACCGTGGGGATGCGCTCGACGTAGACGATGCCGAGGCGGTTGCCCACGTTCTCCAGCGTGTGATCGAGCATGCGCTTGCCGCCCGCGGCATTGAGCGTGATCGACACCGCCGGCAGGCCGGTCTGCGGATCGGTCTGCGGCTGCGCGTTCACCAGCTCGTCGCCGGAGACCAGCAGGCGGCGCGAGAGCAGCAGCGGCTGGCCGTTCTGGTCGTAGTAGATGCGCGAGCCGGCCGGGATGTTGTTGTCGGCCAGGGCGGCCGCGGCCTGGGCCTCGTCGCCGGTCACGGCGCGGAACTCCAGGGTGGCGGTGGCGCCGATCAGGCGCTTGGCCTCGGCCGTGTCCTGCAGGCCCGGCAGCTGGATCACCAGGCGGTCGTCGCCCTGGCGCTGCAGCGAGGGCTCGGCCACGCCGATGGCGTTGATGCGGTTGGCGATGACGTTGCGGTTCTGCTCGATCGCGTCGGTGGCGATGCGGCTCAGTTCGCCCTCCGACAGGCGCACGCTGATGCGGTTGCCGTCCACGTCGATGGCCGGGCCGGTGGTGCCCAGGGCGGCGGCGCCGCCCATGCCGCCCATCGCGTTGGCGATCTCGGTGCGCGCCCGCGCGGCGTCGGCCGCATTGGCCAGGCTGACCTGGATGCTGCCGTCGGCCCGCCGGTCGGCGCCGGTATAGCCGATGCGCGCCTCACGCAGCGCGGTGCGGATCGCGTCGGCGTAACCATCCAGGCGCTTTTCCAGGGCCGCCTTCTGGTCGACCTGCATCATGAAGTGCACGCCGCCCTGCAGGTCCAGGCCCAGCGCCATCGGGCGCGCGCCGAGCTTCTCCAGCCAGACTGGCGTGGTGGGCACCAGGTTCAGCGCCGCCGAGTAGTCCTGGCCCAGCGCCGGACGCAGCACGTCCGAGGCACGGGTCTGGGTGGGCGCGTCGGGCAGGCGCACCAGCACCTGGTCGCCCTCGAGCTCGACCGAACGCGGGGTGATCCCCGCCTCGGACAGCAGCTGCTCCACGCGCTGCACGAGGGCCTCGTCCACGACCGCGGCCGGGCGGTTCTTCGTGACCTGCACGGAAGGATCCTTCTGGTACAGGTTCGGCACGGCGTAAAGCGCGCTGAGCAACACCACGATCAGGATGAGGGCGTATTTCCAGCGGGGAAATTCGAGCATTGCAGGTATCGCCTGGCGGAGGGGGGCGCACCCCCGGGGGCCGGTTCCCGGCGGCGCCGGGAAACCGTCGCGGCATCAGGCCGCGCGCGGACGTGCCGCGCTGGTCGTGGT
>JAEXTE010000162.1 GCA_023453655.1 Pseudomonadota bacterium | reverse complement strand
ATCGGGCGGTGGCGGGGCCGGGCGACGATAGCAGATGCCGGCGACGCCCCCCGCGTCAGCCGGGTGCGCGGCGTGGACGCCCGTTGAACAGCCAGCCGGCCAGGGTCGAGCGCCGGACCAGCAGGTGGTGCAGGGCCAGCGGCACGACGGTGGCGACCGACAGCACCACTGCGAACTTGGCCGTCGCCGGCAGGTGCGCCGGCAGCAGCGCGGTCGCTGCCAGCACCACGAACAGGTGGTGGAACAGGTAGACCGAATAGCTGGCGTCGGCGAGGTAGCGCAGGGCCGGGCGGGGACGGTCCGCCCAGCGCCTGAAGGCGGCGAAGACGATGCGCACCAGGCCCCAGTGCAGCACGGTGCGCGCGACCACCGCCACCGCCATCGCGGCCGCGCCATGCGGATGCGGCAGCAGCGCCAGCACCACGCCGGCGCCGAGCGCGGCCAGCCACAGCCCCGGGCCGGCCGAGCCGAAGCGCCGCAGCAGCGCGGGATCGGCTGCCAGCGCGCAGCCGACCGCGAAGTAGGGCGCGTTGTCGAGCAGTTCGATCGGATCGACGATGCCACCGAATGCGTGGTTCAGCGTCGGCAGCAGGTGCGCGGCGAAGGCGCTGGCCAGCGGCTCCAGCGCCGCGACGCCCAGCAGCAGGGCCAGGCTGGTCGACGGACCCTGGAAGCCACGGGCCGCCAGCGCGCGCAGGCAGGGACGCAGCGCGGCCAGCGCGGCGCAGTACACCGCGAGGTAGACCAGGAACCACAGGTGGCCCAGCCAGTCGCCGCGCCGCAGTGCGGGCAGCAGGGCGCCCTCCACGAAGCCGCCGGCCGGATGCGCCGGCGCCAGGAACCAGACCTGGGCGAGGTTGAAGCTGAGCAGGATCGCCATGGCGGGCAGCAGCAGCCGGCGCGCGCGATCGCGCAGGAACACGCCGGTGGGTCCTCCCCGCAGCAGTCGCATCGCGAAGTAGCCGGCGACCACGAAGAACGCGGGCATGCGGAAGGCGTGGATCGCCACCACCAGCGCGCCCAGGGCGGTGCTGCCCGCGGGGTCGTGCACCAGCCAGCCGCCGTCGCCGCGATAGGGATTGGCGGCATGCAGCACCACGCCCAGCAGCATCAGCACGCTGCGCATGGCGTCGAGGTGGTGCAGGCGCTGGCCGGAGTCGCTCGCCAGCGGGGAAGGTGGCGGGGCCGATGCAGGCGCGGATGCGGTCATTTGTGAAATTTCTGTCAACGCAGCCGACGATGCATGAGTAACGTACCGGCCTTGTCGCGACGGCCACGCCGCCGGTGTACGCTCGCGGCTCGTTCCCGCAAGGCGGAGGCAGTGCATGAAGACCGTGCTGGTGGCCAGTTCCAAGGGCGGTGTCGGCAAGACCACCATCGCCACGCACCTGGCGGCGGAGTCCGCCCTGGCAGGACGCAGTACGGTCATCATCGACGCCGATCCGCAGGGATCTTCCACGCGCTGGGCGGAACGCCGCTCGGTGCTGGAGAGCGCAGTGCTGCCGATCGACGGCAGCAGCCGCCACAAGACCGCCTGGAAGTCGATTCCCGAGGGGACCGAGCGGGTGGTGGTGGACGCGCCGGCCGGCGCCCATGCCGACGCGCTGGAGGTCTACCTCGAGCATGCCGACGCACTGGTGGTGCCGGTGCTGCCTTCGGCGCTGGACATCGACGCCACCGTCCCCTTCCTCAACGCCCTGGCCAGGCACCCGCGGGTGCGCGGCGGCCAGCTGCCGGTGGGCCTGGTCGGCAACCGTCTGCGGCCGTGGACCAATGCCTCGCAGCAGGCCATGGACCTGCTCGCGCAGTGGCCGTATCCGCTGGTCGCGCAGCTGCGCGACAGCCAGGCCTACGTGATGCTGGTCGGTTTCGGCAAGAGCCTGTTCGATTACAACTCTGCCCAGGTCCGCGATCACCAGGCCGACTGGCAGCCCCTGCTCAAATGGCTCAAGCGCGCCTGAACCCGGTCCCTGGAGTACGCCTGCCATGCGTGAACTGATCCTGTTGCGGCATGCCCATGCCGAGCCGCCGCGCACCGGCCAGGCCGATCTGGACCGGCCGCTGTCGGCCGAGGGCCTTGCCGAGGCCGAGGCGGTCGCCGCGTGGATGCGCGACAAGTCGCTGGTGCCCGACCTGGCGCTGTGCTCGCCGTCGCGGCGCACGCGCGAGACCCTGGACGTGGTGACCCAGGCGGTGGGCGCAGTGGAACGCCGCCTGGAGGACGGCATCTACGAGGCCACGGCGGGCGCGCTGGCGACCCTGCTCGATGCCCACCGCGACGTCGACCGGCTGCTCGTGGTCGGCCACAATCCGGGCCTGGAGCGGTTGCTGGCGCTGTTGCACAGCGGCCAGTCGGGCGACTACCGCGGGATGCCGCCGGCCGCGGTGGCGGTGCTCCACCTGCCGGAGGATGCGTCCATCGAGCCGGGCATCGCCTCGGTCTCCGCCTTCTGGTGGCCGTGAGCGACCTCGTGCCCGTGGTCCGGCGCGGGCGGTGGCTGGCGCTGCTGGGGCTGGCGACCGCGCTGGCGATGCCGGCGGCGTGCGCCGGCGAGATCGACCCTGCCCAGTCGCGCATCGGCTTCCAGCTCAAGACGCGCTGGGGCCAGGCGCTGGAAGGCCGTTTCCCCGAGTGGAGCGGCGAAATCGTCGACACCTCGGAGCGCCGGCGCCAGGTGCGGCTGCGCCTGCCCGCGGGCGAGGTCGAGATCCTCGGCCATCCGCGCTACTCGAAAATCACCCGCGGCGCCGGGTTCTTCGACGCCGACCACCATCCCTGGGTCGAGTTCGTGTCCGACCCCTACACCGAAGACCTGCTGCGCGAGGGCGGGCTGCTCGGCGGCGCGCTGACCATCCGCGGCGTGCGCCGGCGCGAGGTGTTCACGCTGGAGCCGGCCAGCTGCGCGCGCCCCACCATCGACTGCGACGTCGTCGCCAGCGGCGTGGTCTATCGCAGCGACTACGCGATGGACCGCTGGGGCTTCGCCCTGTCCGACCGGGTGGTGTTCAACCTGCGCATCCGCACCCGGCCCACGCCGGCGCCATGAGCGTGCTGCGGGCGTTCGTCGCGCTGCTGGCCCTGGCCTGCGGCGGCTGCGGCAGCCTGTCGGCGCTGCAGCGCGACCAGGCCGCGGCGATCGCGCTGCAGGCGCGTTCGGACGTGGTCGCCTGCCAGGCCGAGGACGCCTGCGCGCAGCCATCGCCGCTGCGCGCGCTGGGCGAGCGCGCGATGGCCGAGAGCACGCCCGGCCAGCCGCGCCACTACGCCCTGCTGCTCGACTACGGCCAGGACGCGCTGGTCTCGCGCCTGGACCTGATCCGCGGCGCGCGCCACAGCATCGACCTGCAGACCTACATCTTCGACGAGGACGACGCCGGCCACCTGGTGCTCGACGAGCTGATGGCGGCGGTCCGGCGCGGCGTGCGCGTGCGCATGCTGGTCGACCAGCTGTCGGCGCTCAAGCAGGTCGACACGCTGGCGGCGCTGGCCTCGGCCCACACGAACTTCGAGATCCGCATCTACAACCCGGTGCTCGACCGTGCCCGCATCACCTATCCGATGTACGCCTGGGCGGCCGCCTGCTGCTGGCGCCGGCTCAACCAGCGCATGCACAGCAAGCTGCTGCTGGTCGACGGCCTGGTCGGGATCACCGGGGGACGCAACTACCAGGACGACTATTACGACTGGAATGCCGAATACAACTTCCGCGACCGCGACGTGCTGGTCGGCGGCCCGGTGACCGCGGAGATGGCGGCCAACTTCGAGGCGTTCTGGAACGCGCGGCTGAGCGTGCCGGTCGAGCGCCTCGACGACGTCGGCCGCCACCTGCTGCGCAAAGGCGCGCCGCCGCTGCCGGACTGGCCCTACCAACATCCCGCGCGGGTGGAGGCGGTGGCGCGCGCGGCCGACGACAAGGACCTGGTGCGCGAGCGCCTGGTCGAGCCGGCGATCCCGGTCGGCGAGGTGCTGTTCATCGCCGACCTGCCGCAGAAGCACCGCCGCGACCGCGAACTGGCCGCCAGCGCGGTGCATGCCTCCCCGCTGCTCAACCAGCTGATCGAGTCGGCGCAGGACGAGGTGTTGCTGCAGACGCCTTATCTGGTGCTGTCCGACCAGGCCCAGGACATGTTCCGGCGCATGCACGAGCGGCCCGATCCGCCGCGGGTCATCGTCTCCACCAACAGCCTGGCGGCGACGGACTCGTTCATCACCTACGCGCTGTCCTACAAGTACAAGCGCCGGCACCTGCGCGAGTTCGGCTTCGAGATCCACGAGTTCAAGCCGTTTCCGGAGGACGCGCCCATCGACCTGGACGCCACCGGCGCGGTGGACATCTCCTGGAACCCGGACGGCAGCGCCAACATCGGCCGGGTCGAGCCGGAACCGGAAGAGGGACAGCGGCGAACGCCGCCGCTGGAACGCGAATACGCCGCGCTGCGCTACGCCGGCATCGGCGTGCACCAGCGCGTGCCGCTCAAGCGCGCCGGCGTGCGCTTCGGCCTGCACGCCAAGTCGCTGGTGATCGACAACCGCATCGGCGTGGTCGGTACCCACAACTTCGATCCGCGCGGCGACGACTACAACACCGAGAGCGCGGTGATCATCGACGATCCGGCGTTCGCGCGCGCGCTGGGCGACAGCATCCGCCGCGACATGGCGCCGGAGAACGCCTGGACCATCGCCCGGCGCGACCGGCCGCCCGTGCTGTCGGGCCTGGAGTACTCGCTGACCAAGGTCTCCGAGCACCTGCCCGTGTTCGACCTGTGGCCGGTGCGCTACGCCACCAGCTACGAGTTCCAGCCCGGGCCGGCCTGCCCGGAGCCGCTGCCGGCCACCGACCCGGGCTTCCGCGCCTGCTACGAGCCGGTGGGCGACTTCCCCGAGGTCAACCTCGGCTTCCGCACCCTGCTGACCCGCATCTTCACCGCCTTCGGCGCCGGGCTGGCCCCGATTCTCTAGCTCCGGGGTTCCCCCCGCGTGCCTGCCGGCCTCGGCGGGGGTGTCGTCAGTCATGCCCGAAGGTTGCAACCCCGGGCTCCCGGATCCCATCCCAATCAACAAGTTCCGGCGTGCGCGGCCCCGATCGCCCGAGCCGTGACTTCCGGCCCATGTCAAAGCCGGTCTGGTGTACTACTTTACCAGCACACCGCAACACACTCCCCCGCACGAGGTCGCCATGAACCAGCTCTCCACCACCCCCGTCTCCGCCCCGCGCACCGGCGTTCCCGGCCCGGGCAACCTGCGTCCCCGCCTTGCCTTCGAACGCCGCGAGCGCGGCTTCGGTGTCGGCTACGGCAACAGCAGCGGCTACGCCAGCGATCGTCGCTACACGCCGTCGCCCGGCACCGCGCGTTTCCGTTTCGCCTGATACGTTGCCTGCATCGCGACGCAAAGCCTGGCGCGGCATGCGCCACGCGGTCGCCCGCAATTGACGCGCGCGGCGCGCCGGGCCTAGGCTGCGCATCTTTTCCGCACCGGGACCCGCCATGTCGCTTTCGCTGACCATCGACCTCAACGACCACGACCTGGAGCACTTCGCCAGTGCGCTTGAAGCCGCGCGCAAGGCGGCGGCCGGCAAGAGTCCCGAGGAGGTCGTGCAGGCGGCATCGAAGCTGCTGGAAGGCGCGCAGCAGGTCCGGGTGCCGGACTTCATCCGCGAGCGCCTGGAGCGCCTGGACGACATGATCGCCATGGTGCGCGACGAAGGCTGGCACCTGGACGAGGAAGACCGCCAGCACGTGCTCTCGGCGCTGGTCTACTTCGCCGATCCGCAGGACGTGATCCCCGACCACGTGCAGGTGCTCGGCTACCTCGACGACGCGATCATGATCGAGCTGTGCGTGCGTGAATTGCGCCACGAGCTCGAGGCCTACGACGATTTCTGCGAGTACCGCGAGCGCGAGGCCACCAAGCGCGGCATCGAGCCTTCGGCCGTGGGCCGCACCGACTGGCTGGACAGCCGCCGCGACGAGCTGGTCGAGCGCATGCACGCGCGTCGCCAGCGCGGCGGCGAGGGCTTCGGCATCGGCTACGGCAGCAGCAGCGGCTATGGCCGCGCCGCGTACTCGCGCGCCTGGCGCCCGAGCCTGTTCCGCATCAAGTGAGCACGGCGCGGACGTTCCGCGCCGACGTCGACCTCGAGCAGCTCAACGCGCTGTCGCGGAACACCGCGATCCAGGCGCTGGGCATCGTGTTCACCGGCATCGGCCCGGACTGGCTGCGCGCCACCATGCCGGTGGACGCGCGCACCCACCAGCCCTATGGGCTGCTCCATGGCGGCGCCTCGGCGCTGCGGGGCGAAACGCGGGGCAGCAGCGCCGGCGGCCTGTGCGCGCCCGAGGGTTGCGGCGTGGTCGGCATCGAGATCAACGCCAACCACCTGCGTGGCGTGCGCAGCGGTACGGTCACCGGCACCGCGCGGCCGCTGCACGTGGGCCGCAGCACCCAGGTCTGGGACATCCGCATCGAGGACGAGGCCGGGCGCCCGGTCTGCGTCTCGCGCCTGACCCTGGCGGTGGTGGCGCGGCCCTGAGCCTGCCGGGCCGGACGCAGGGGCGGCTGGCCCCGCGTGGCCGCCATTGGGTATCGTGGGCGGCTTCGGACGCCCCCCGTCCTGCTGGCTGACCCTGTCGTGCGTCTCCTCCGTTACGCGGTACGTATCCCCTTCCTGTTGTGGCACGTGCTGGTGCACCTGCCGGCCATCCTGATCCTGATGTCCAGGCCGTTCGGCGACCTGCGCCTGCGCAGCGGCGAGCGCCTCGGGCATCGCGTGGTGCGCTGGTGGCAGGGCGGGCTGATGCGCGTGTTCGGGCTGCGCGTGCGGCGCATCGGCACGCCGATGCCGGGCGCGGTGATGTTCGTCGCCAACCACGTCAGCTGGATCGACATCGTCGCGCTGCACAGCCAGCGGATGATGGGCTTCGTGGCCAAGCGCGAGATCGCCGGATGGCCGCTGGTGGGCTGGCTGGCGGCGCGCGGCGAGACGATCTTCCACCACCGCGGCAGCCAGGAGTCGCTGGGCGGGGTGCTGCACGAGATGCTGGCGCGGCTGCGTGAAGGGCGCGCGGTCGGCGTGTTCCCGGAAGGGCGCACCCGCGACGGCCGCGCGGTCGGCCCGTTCCACGCGCGCATCTTCCTGGCCGCGGTCGAGGCCGGCGCGCCGGTGCAGCCGGTGGCGCTGCGCTACGGCGCCGGCGGCAGTGCCCAGCACGTGGTCGCGTTCGCGCCGAAGGAGAGCTTCTTCGGCAACTTCCTGCGCCTGCTCGGCGAGCCGTCGCGGCCGGCCGAGGTGGTGTTCCTGGAAGCGGTGGTGCCCGGCGACGCCGAGGGTCGCCGCCGCATCGCGGAGATCGCCCGCGAGCGCATCGTCGAGGCGATGCGCCCATGAATCCGGACGGGGGCGGCGGGGGCGACGGCCTGGCGGCCTTCGCGCCGCCACCCTGGCTGCGCAGCCCGCACCTGCAGACCGTGTTGGGCAGCAGCGCCGGGCGGGCGCGCCGCGGCGCGCGGGAACTGGCGCGTACCGGCGCGGCGACCCGGCCGTACCTGCTCGACGGTGGCGACGGCGTGCGCCTGCTCGGCCTGCACAGCGCGGTGCCCGGAACGCGGCCGCGCGGGCTGGTCCTGCTGCTGCACGGCTGGGAGGGCAGCGCCGAGTCGAGCTACATGCGCCTGACCGCGGCGCAGCTGCTGGCGCGCGGCTACGAGGTGTTCCGCCTCAACTTCCGGGACCACGGCGATACCCACCACCTCAACCCCGACATTTTCCACTCCTGCCGGATCGACGAGGTGGTGTGCGCGGCGGTCGATATCGCGCGCCGCTTCCCGGCCCGGCCGCTGCTGGCGGCCGGG
>JAEXTE010000153.1 GCA_023453655.1 Pseudomonadota bacterium | reverse complement strand
CCTACAATCCGGCCTCGCGCATCCGGCGCGGACATGGGCGAAGGGCGCATGCGCGAGCGGCAGGACGTACTGATCATCGGCGGCGGCCACAACGGCCTGGTGTGCGCGGCGTACCTGGCCGCGGCGGGGCTGTCGGTGACCGTGCTCGAGCGTCGCGACGTGGTCGGCGGCGCCGCGGTCACCGAGGAATTCCACCCCGGTTTCCGCAACTCGACCGCCAGCTACACCGTCAGCCTGCTCGATCCCAAGGTGATCGCCGAACTGCGCCTGGCCCAGCACGGCCTGCGGGTGGTCGAACGTCCCTACGCCAACTTCCTGCCGCTGCCGGACGGCAGCGCCTTCCGCCTGGGCAACGGCCAGACCGAGGCCGCGCTGCAGTCCACCTCGCCGCGCGACATCGAACGCCTGGCCGGCTACGGCGCGATGCTCGACCGCGCCGTCGCGGTGCTGCGCGAGCTGATGCACCGCACGCCGCCCAACCTGGGCGACGGACTGTCGCTGGCCGATTGGCTGACCTCGCTGGACGCCGCGCGCCGGCTGCGCCACCTCGACCTGCGCGGCCGCCGCGACCTGCTCGACCTGTTCACCAAGTCCGCCGGCGAACTGCTCGACCACTGGTTCGAATCCGGGCCGCTCAAGGCGGCGCTGGGCTGGGACTCGATCGTCGGCAACTTCGCCAGCCCCTACACGCCGGGCAGCGCCTACGTGCTGCTGCACCACGTGTTCGGCCAGACCAATGGCAAGCCCGGCGTCTGGGGTCATGCGATCGGCGGGATGGGCGCGATCACCGGCGCGATCGCCGCCGAATGCGCGGCGCGCGGCGTGCACGTGCATCGCGGGCAGGCGGTCGAGCGCGTGCTGGTCGACGACGGACGCGCCTGCGGCGTGGTGCTGGCGGACGGCCGCGAACTGCGCGCCGGCGCCGTCATCTCCAACCTCAATCCGAAACTGCTGTACACGCGCCTGGTCGAGCGCGCCCACCTGGACGAGGACACCGCGCAGCGCATCGAACGCTACCGCTGCGGCTCGGGCACCTTCCGCATGAACGTGGCGCTGTCCGAGCTGCCCGACTTCAGCGCGGCGCCGGGCACCGCGCTGCAGCCGCACCACCAGAGCGGGATCCTGGTCGGCCACTCGCTGCAGTATTTCGAGGCCGCCTACTTCGATGCGCGATCGCGCGCGCACAACCCCGGCTGGGCGCGCGCGCCGGTGGTCGAACTGGTGATCTCCTCGACCCTGGACGACACGCTGGCGCCGCCGGGCCAGCACGTGGCCAGCCTGTTCTGCCAGCACGTGAATCCCGAGGTCGACGGCGGCTGGGACGCGCACCGCGACACCGTGGCCGGGCTGATGATCGACACGGTCGATGCGTACGCGCCGAATTTCAGGCGCAGCGTGCTCGGCTACCGCGCGCTGTCGCCGCTGGACCTGGAGCGCGAGTTCGGCCTGGTCGGCGGCGACATCTTCCATGGCGCACTGGGACTGGACCAGATGTTCAGCGCGCGCCCGCTGCTGGGGCAGGGCAGCTACCGCGGCGCGCTGCCGGGCCTGTACCTGTGCGGCTCGGGCAGCCATCCGGGCGGTGGCGTCACCGGCCTGCCCGGACGCAACGCCGCGCGCGAAGTCCTGCGGGACCTGCGGCGGCGCCCGCGCCCGGATTGAACCCGTCGGGCCTGGCCGCAACGCCAGCGGCTGCACCGCCGTCGCGACGCACGTGGATGTAATCGTTACCAGTCGCCGAACGGCGGAACGCGCTTAGTAAACCGGCCGGTATCGTTTTGCGGTGCAGCGTGCAACCGGGGTCACACATCGTTCACGATGCCCCCGCACCCGACGTGGGGGAGGGAGCAAAGCCCGCTGGCAGGCAACTGCGAGCGGGCTTTTTTATTGCCCGATGGCCGCGCCAAGGGCGTTTTCACCGGCGAGTCCGCGGTTCGGCCGGGCCCCGCCCACCGCCGTCGCGCCCACCTGCTGCCACAATCGCGGCATGGATGACGCCGCTACCCAGTCCGACGCGATCGCCGAGCGCGCACTCGCCCGCTTCACATCGCTGACCGACGACAACTTGCGCGCACGCCTGCGCCAGCTCGCGCTGGCCAGCGATTTCGCGATCGACGTGCTGGTGCAGCAGCCGGCCCTGCTGGCCCAGCTTGCGCTCGACGACGGCGCGCGGCCGCTGGCGCCGCCCGCGCTCGATCCCGAGGCGCGCGAGGACTGGCCGCGCCAGTTGCGCCAGTACCGCCGCGCCGAATCCACCCGCCTGGTCTGGCGCGACGTGTTCGGCCTCGACGGGGTGGAGGACACCCTGGCCGGCACCACGCGCCTGGCGGAGCAGTGCCTGCAGCGCGCGCTGGACGCGCTGGAAGGCGATTTCGCCCGTCGCCACGGCGTGGTCCGCGACGGCGAGGGCCAGCCCGTGCGGCTGGTGGTGTTCGGCATGGGCAAGCTCGGCGGTGGCGAGCTCAACTTCAGCTCCGACATCGACCTGGTCTACGCCTACGAGCACGGCGGCGAGAGCGGAGCGGACGACGGCAGCAGCGTGCGCCCGCTGGCGGCCGAGGACTATTTCGCGCGGCTGGGCCAGCAGCTGGCGCGCCTGCTCGACGAGACCACGGTCGATGGCTTCTGCCATCGCGTCGACCTGCGCCTGCGGCCGTTCGGCAACGTCGGGCGGGTGGCGATGAGCTTCGCCTCGCTGGAGCTCTACTTCCAGCGCGAGGGGCGCGACTGGGAGCGCTATGCCTGGCAGAAGGCGCGGCCGGTGGCCGGCGACCTGGAGGCCGGGCAGCGCTTCCTCGATGCGCTGCGCCCCTTCGTCTACCGCCGCTACCTCGATTTCGGCGCACTCGACGGCCTGCGCCAGATGAAGGGCATGATTGCGGCCGAAGTCGCGCGCCAGGAGCTGGCCGACGACATCAAGCGCGGCCCCGGCGGCATCCGTGAGATCGAGTTCCTGGCCCAGGCGCTGCAGCTGATCCGCGGCGGCCGCGAGCCGGCGCTGCGTGAGCCGCGCCTGCTGCCCGCGCTGGAGGCGCTGCGCGAGGCCGGCCAGGTCGGCGCCGAGACCGCGGAGGCACTGGCGGCGGACTACCGTTTCCTGCGCCGGCTGGAAAACCGCCTGCAGATGCTGCGCGACGAACAGACCCATGCGCTGCCGGCCGGCGCGGTCGATCGCGACCGCATCGCGCGGGGCCTCGGCCATGCGGGCTGGGACACGCTCGCGGTCGAGGTCGGGTTCCACCGCGGGCGCGTCGCCCAGGAGTTCGATGCGCTGCTGTCGCAGCGCGGGGAGCAGCCGGGCGTCGCGCACGACATCGCGGCCTACTGGCGCGCGTTGCCCCAGGGCAGTGGGGCCGGCGCGCTGGCGGCGGCCGGCTTCGGCGATGCGGCCGACGTGGATGCCGCGCTGCGCGACTTCGCCCGCTCGCCCAGCGTGCGCGAACTGTCCGACGCCACGCGTGCGCGCCTGGACCGGGTGATGCCGGTGCTGCTGCAGGCCTCCGTGCCCGCCGACCGTCCACTGCAGGCGATCCGCCGGCTGCTGGCCCTGCTGCACAACATCCTGCGCCGCGCCAGCTACCTCGCCCTGCTGGATGAGCATCCGCCGGCGCTGGCGCGGCTGGTCGACGTGGTCACCCGCAGCGCCCTGCTGGCCGAGCGACTGGCCGCGCATCCGCTGCTGCTCGACGAACTGCTCGATGCGCGCGCCGAAGGCCCGCTGCCCACCCGCGAGCTGTTCGACGCCGCCTGCCAGGGCATCGAGGCCGGCGACACGGAAGGTGCGCTGTTCGCGCTCAACGAGGTGCGCCAGCAGCTGAGCTTCCGGATCGCGCTGGCCACCCTCGACCGCCGCCAGCAGGCGACCGACAGCACCCGCCAGCTCGCCTGGCTGGCCGACGCGGTGGTGCGCGCGGTGCTGGAGCTGGCGCGGCGCGAACTGCACGCCAAGCACGGCGCGATTCCCGGCGCCGGCTTCGCGGTGCTGGGCTACGGCAGCCTCGGCGGCGAGGAGCTCGGCTTCGGCTCCGACCTGGACCTGGTGTTCCTCTACGACGCGCCGCTGGACGCGCAGTCCGACGGACCGCGGCCGCTGGACGCGACGCGCTGGTGCGCGCGGCTGGCGCAGAAGATCGTGGGCCTGCTGGGCGCCGTGACCGGCGCCGGGCGGCTGTACGACATCGACGTGCGCCTGCGGCCGGACGGCGGCAAGGGCCTGCTGGTGTCCTCGCTGGCCAGCTACGGCGACTACCAGCGCGAACGCGCCTGGACCTGGGAGCACCAGGCGCTGGTCCGCGCGCGCTGCGTGGCCGGCGATGCCGAACTGGCGGCCGCGTTCGACAGCGTGCGCGACGCGACGCTGGGGCGCGCGCGCGACCCGGATGCGCTGCGCGACGACGTGGTGTCGATGCGCGCGCGCATGCGCGCCGAACTCGATCGCGGCGACGGGGCGCGCTTCGACCTCAAGCAGGGCGAGGGCGGGCTGGTCGACCTGGAGTTCCTGCTGCAGTACCTGGTGCTGCGCGAGGCGGCGTCGTGCCCGGAGCTGCTGCAGCCGCGCGCCACGCCGCTGCTGGTCGATGCCTTGGCCGACGCCGGCGTGCTCGATGGCGCCACTGCGGAGGCGCTGTGCGAAGCGCATGCGCAGCTGGTCGCCGCGGGCCTGGAC
>JAEXTE010000144.1 GCA_023453655.1 Pseudomonadota bacterium | reverse complement strand
GCGGCGTCGACGGCGGATGCCGGCGCATCAGCGCCAGCGCGACCGCACAGGACCGCGGCAGTGCGATGAAGCGAGGCGATCAGCGCGCCCGCTTCGCCAGCCAGTCGTGGATGGCGCTGGGCACTTCCTTCTGCGCGCGGCCCGACACGTAGATGCCGATGTGGCCACCGCGGAACGACAGCTCGGAGTAGTCGTCCGTACCCACCACGTCTTTCAGCGCGCGCGACGCGTCAGGCGGCACCAGGTGGTCCTGTTCGGCGAAGATGTTGAGCACCGGCATGTCGACGAAGCCGAGGTCCACCGCGCGCCCGCCGATCTCGATGCCGCCCTCGATGAAGCCGTTGGCCTGGTAGAACTGCTTGATGAACTGGCGGAAGGCCTCGCCGGCCTGGTCGGGCGAATCGAAGATCCACTTCTCCATGCGCAGGAAGTCCTCCAGCGCCCGGGGATCGTCCAGGATGTCGACCAGGCCCACGTATTTCTGCACGAACAACCGCCACGGCTTCAGCGTGAGGTAGCAGAAATTCATCATGTCCGCCGGCACGTTGCCCAGCGTGTCCACGAACAGGTCCACGTCCATGTCGCGGGTCCAGTTCGACAGCATGTTGTCCGGCGTGTGGAAATCCACCGGCGTGACCATGGTGATCAGGTTGCGGATCTTGTCCGGATGCAGCGCGGCGTAGCACAGCGAGAACGCGCCGCCCTGGCAGATGCCGAGCAGGTTGATCCTGTCCAGCCCGCTGCGCCGGCGCAGCGCATCGACCGCGCCGCCGAGGAAGCGCTCGATGTAGTCCTCGAGGGTGAGGTAGCGGTCGGAGCGGTCGGGATAGCCCCAGTCGATGATGTACACGTCCTCGCCGCGCTCGAGCAGGCCGCGCACCAGCGAGCGGTCGGACTGCAGGTCCACCATGTAGGGGCGGTTGACCAGCGCGTAGGCGATCAGCAGCGGCACCCTGGCGGTGGGCGCCTTGGCCCCGACATAGCGGTACAGCACCACCTTGCCGTCGCGCCACACCTCTTCCTTGCCGGTGGCGCCGTAGTCGTAATCGCCGACCTCGCGCAGGCTCTGCAGGCCGGCGCCGAGCTTGTGCTGCAGGCGCATCGCCTCGTTGGCCAGGGCGTCGGGCGTAATGGCGAGGGGTCCGTGCATGTCAGCGTGCTCCACGCTTGGCGGCGGGCGCGTCCAGCGGCAGCGGCGCCTCGGGGATCGGGATGAAGCTGGTGAATCCGTTGGTGGGCGGGCGGCGCGCGCTCACGCTGGGACGCGGCGCGAGCTTGCGCGCGGGGCGCCTGGCGGGCGCGGCGGCCTTCGCATTCTTCTTCCCGCCCGCACGGGCGCCGGTCGAAGCCTTCGCGGGCCTGGTCGTGTTCGCTGCCTTGGCCGCGGGCTTCGTCGCCGCTGCGGCCGGCTTGGTCGATGCCTTGGCCGGCGTGCGCCTGCCGGCCGCCTTCGTCGCCGGCTTCTTTCCCGCGGTGGTGGAAGCGCCGCCATCTGCGCGGGCAGACGCGCCCCCACGTGCGCCACTTGGCGCGGCCGGCGCGGCACCGTGCTCGACCGCATCGCGCAGCCGGCGCAGCGAGCGCTCGAGCTCCACGATCTTGCGGTGGGCGGCGTCGATTTCCGTGCGCGTGGGCATGCCCAGGGTGGTGCAGGCCTGCTCCACCTCGCGCTGCAGGCCGGCACGCACGCGCATCGTCGCATCGACCAGATGGCCGTAGGCGCGGCGGAACTCCTGCGACAGCGCGATCTCGGCGTAGGACTCCTCGGCCGCGTCGATCCACAGGTCGAACAGCGCGCGGGCGCTCTCGATCCGCTCGTCCGAATCGGCCTTCGCCGCCAGCTTGTCCTCGAACAGGGCGAAGGCGCGCTGCGAGGCCTTGAGCATCAGCGCGGTATAGGCGCTGTTGCTCTCGTCGTACTCCACCAGTGCCGCGGCCAGCTGCTGCAGCCGCTCCTGGTGTTCGCGGCCGGCGCCGAAGGCCGGCATCCGCAGCCAGGCCATGCCCTCGCCGCGCACCGCATCCAGCCACGGGCGGGCGTCCTCGACCCACTGGTCCAGTCCGGCAGGGCCCTGGCCGCGCATCGCGCGCAGCATCTCGGGAAACGGGTTGGCGCCGGTCGCGCCCAGCGCCTGCTTCCAGGCCCGGGCGACGTCGCTGGCGCTGTGGTCCTGGCCGGCGAACTGCGCGGCCACCTGCTGCATCTGCGCGTACCAGTCGCGTGCCTGGGTGTTGAAGCGCTCCAGCACGTCGTTGACGCCGCTGCGGCCGCCATGGGCATAGCGCGTCCACCAGTCGATGGCATCCTGCCAGGCGTGCGTTCCGGCCTGGCCAGCGCCCGGTGCGGTGCCGCGCAGGGCATCGCCCCAGGCCGCCCAGTACTGCCGGGCCAGCCGTTCGAACTCCTGCGCCTGCCCGCCCGCGCCCATGCCGAAGCCCTGGTTGAACATGCCGTCCTCCTGTGTCGCCCGATCATAGCAACGGCAGGCGACGCCAGGCGCGTCAGAGCTTGGGGATCCGCACCGTCTTGCTGATCATCAGCGAACCCGACAGCGCGTACACCAGCACCAGCGGATGCAGCTGCCAGGGTCCGAGCTGCCACTGGCCGAACCAGATGTCCGCGCCGATCGAGCCCTGCCATGCCGCGACCGCCAGCGCGATCACGATCGCCAGGCTGGTGGGAATGGGCGTGCCTTCGAAATATTTCACCTTGTCGCCACCGTCAGCGAGGATCTCGGCGGTGACGTTGTAGCGCGCCAGGCGGCTGACGCCGCAGCCCACGAAATAGCTGAGCACCACCCAGTCCCAGCCGCCCTGCAGGCCGCAGGCGTAGCCCAGCGCGGCCGGGGCGAGGCCGAAGGAGATCACGTCCGCCAGCGAGTCGAGTTCGCGCCCCAGGGTGGAGGCCACCTTGCGCCAGCGCGCGATGCGGCCGTCGAGGGCGTCGAAGATGAAGGCCAGCGGGATCAGCGCCATGCCGATCATCAGGTCGCGCACCACCCCGTCCTGCAGGAAGCGCATCGCCGCGAACACCGCCCCGGTCCCGCAGACCGCGTTGGCCAGGGTGAACCAGTCGGCCAGGTGGAAGTCGCGCAGCATCGAGAAATGGCGGGGTCTGGACATGGCGCGCCCTGCGAGAAGCGGATGGGCAGAGTGCCAAAAGCCTTGTGAGGATGACAGCGAGGGCTGGAAGGCCTATCCGCCATGGAAGGCGTACGCGTGAAGCGCCGTCGCGCGTAGCGCCTTTACGCAATGACGACGGCCAAGCCTGGCTTCGGTTCGCAGATGGTCGGGCGCACGGCTTCGCTTCGGCGGCCCCCACCCCAACCCTCTCCCGCAGGCGGGGGAGGGAGCAGAAGCCGCATCGCCCTCTCCCGCAGGCGGGGGATCGAGCAAAAACCGCATCGCCTTCTTCGGCGGGCGGGAAGGAGCACAGGCTGTGTCGCCCTCTCCCGTGGGCGTGGGGGGAGCACGAGCCGTACCGCCCTCCCCCGCGGGCGCGGCTCGGCAGCACAAGCGGTATCGCCTCTCCCGTAGGCGTGGGGAGGCAGCACAAGCCGTATCCCCTCCCCCGCGGGCGTGGCTCGGCAGCACAAGCCGTATCGCTTCTCCCGCAGGCGTGGGGAGGGAGAAGAAGCTGCCCGCAGCGTTATCTCCACC
>JAEXTE010000111.1 GCA_023453655.1 Pseudomonadota bacterium | reverse complement strand
CTCGCGGGGCCGGCCTTTTTATTGCGCGGGAGGTGTCGGCAGGCGTTGGCGCCCGGCCGTCCGTCAGTCGAACAGCACCACCTGGCGGATCGCCTCGCCGCGGGCGAGCCGGTCGAATCCGGCGTTGATGTCGTCCAGCGCCAGCGTATGCGTGAGCAGGCGCTCGACCGGCAGCCGGCCGGCGCGATGCAGGGCCACGTAGCGCGGGATGTCGCGGTGCGGCACCGCCGAGCCCATGTACGAACCCTTGACCGTACGCTCTTCCGCGACCAGCCCCACCGCCGGCACGCTGAACATGCGGTCCGGCGCCGGCAGTCCGACCGTGATGGTGCAGCCGCCGCGCCGCGTCGAGGCGTAGGCGGTGGCGAGCACGCGCTCGCTGCCGGCGGTCTCGATGGCGTGGTCGGCGCCGCCGCGGGTGGCTTCGCGCACCTGCGCGGCGACATCGCCCTCGCGCGCGTCGATGCAGTGGCTGGCGCCCAGATCGCGCGCCAGCGCCAGCTTCTCCGGGACCACGTCGATGGCGACCAGCGGCCAGGCCGAGCAGGCGGCCGCGCCGAGCACCGCCGACAGCCCGACGCCGCCAAGCCCGAACACCGCGACCGATTCGCCCGGGCGCACGCCGGCGGTGTTCACCACCGCGCCGACGCCGGTCATCACCGCGCAGCCGAACAGCGCGGCGATGGCCGGCGGAAGGTCGGGATCGATGCGCACCGCCGAGCGTTCGGACACCACCGCGTACTCGGCGAAGCCCGACACGCCCAGATGGTGGTGCAGCGGCGCCTCGTCAGCGTCGCGCAGCCGCATCCCGCCGTCGAGCAGGGCGCCGGCGGCGTTGGCGGCCGCGTCGGGCTCGCACAGCACCGGGCGCCCGCAGGCGCAGGGATCGCAGTGCCCGCACATCGGCACGAACGAGAACACGACCTGGTCGCCCAGCCGCAGGCCGGCGACGCCCTCGCCCAGTTCGACCACCTCGCCGGTGGCCTCGTGGCCGAGCAGCATCGGCAGCGGCCGCGGGCGCGAGCCGTCGATCACCGACAGGTCCGAATGGCACAGGCCCGCCGCGCGCACGCGCACGCGCACTTCGCCGCGGCCGGGCGGCTGCAGCCGGACGCTCTCGATCGCAAGCGGGCGCGACTGCGCATACGGTGCCGCCGCGCCCATCCGGCGCAGCACCGCCGCGCGCATCGTGGTCACGGCGCCGGCTCCACCACCAGCGGGGCGAGCGCGGCGCGGATGCGGTCGGGGATCGGCGTGCTGCGCCGGGCCTCGCGGTCGACGAACACGTGCACGAACCAGCCTTCCGCCGCGGGTGCTTCCTCGCCGGAGCGGAACAGGCCGATGCCGTAGCGCACGCTGCTGTTGCCCAGCTTCTCCACGCGCAGGCCGGCATCGACGCTGCCGGGGAAGGCGATCTCGCGCAGGAAGCGGCAGTGCGATTCGGCGCACAGGCCGATCGCCGAGCCGCGGTGGATGTCGAGCCCGCCCCCGGTGATCAGGTAGGTGTTGATCGCCGTGTCGAAGTAGCTGTAGTACTCGACGTTGTTGACGTGGCCGTAGACGTCGTTGTCCTTCCAGCGCGTGGGAATGGACAGGAAGTGGCGGTAGTCCGCGCGGGTGCTCATGCGCGCTCCCCGCCGGTGGCCGGCGCGGGTGCAGCCTTCTGCTCGCGTCCGACCAGCAGCCACCAGCACGCCACCGCGGCCGCGAGCGCGATCCACGGATCGAACAGCGACAGCGCCACGCCGCCCAGCACCGCGCTGCCGCGCTCGGCGTTGCTGCGCGGGATGGCCATCCCGATGTAGGCGCAGGCGAAGCCGGTGGTCACCAGGGTGATCGCCAGCGCCACGCCCAGCAGCGGCTGCAGCCCGGTCAGCAGCGGCAGCAGGAAGTAGATCACCGGCAGGCCCATCATGTAGTAGGAGATCAGCCCGCTGTGCAGGTCGCGCATGGACTGGCGTCCCTGCCGCCAGCGCGACACCACCACCACGTGCACACCCGCCCACAGGGCGCCCTGGGTGGTGAAGAACGGCGCCACGAGCGCCGACGCCGCGTTGCGCGCCGCCAGGGTGAGGTGCGAGCGGCGCGCGTCGATGCGGATCGGATCGTCCGGGCGCGCGGGCTGCGCCTCGCGGATCACCGCCTCGGCGGTGACCCAGTCGCCGAACGTGATCACGTAGGTGAGCAGCACCAGCGGCAGCACGTCGAGGTACATCGACGGCGAGGGCCAGCCGATGGAGAGCGGCGACATCTTCGCCAGCGCGTCGCCGACCGGCGGCAGCATCCAGCCCCACTGCACGTCGTAGCTCACTTCGCCCACCAGCGGCCCGACGATGGCGGCCGCGAGGAAGCCGGGCAGCAGGCCCAGCGCGACCAGGTGGCGCAGCCACGGCATCCGGCCCTGCAGGCGCTGCAGCGGCGCGGAGAACACCACCACCAGGCAGATCGCGCAGGCCAGCAGGATCGACACCGGCTGCTGCTCCAGGAAACGCGGCGCGTCGGTGACGAACACCTGGCGGAACGCGGCCAGCGCCGAGCCGATCAGGATGGTGGCGCGCAGCGTCGGCGGCAGCCAGGCGATCAGGCGTGGCCCGGCGCGGGTGATGCCCAGCACGAACACCAGCAGCGCGAACGACAGCGACATCGCCGTCATCGCCTGGAAGCGCAGCGCCGGCGTGTCGTAGCGCGCCAGCACGAAGGCCAGCACCAGCGGTAGCGCCGGCGTGATCCAGCCCGGCGCATAGGGCTCCCCGAACACCCACAGCGCGATCACGATCAGGGTGCTGACCAGCAGCGAGGTGGCGATGGCTTCGTCGAAGCTCATGCCGAAGTAGCCCATCAGGATCGGCACAAGGGCCAGGCCCGTCGCGGTGGCGACCAGCAGGCCCTGCGCGATCTCCGGCCAGTGCGGACGGGTGTGCAGGAACGGCAGGCGGAAGGTGAACGGCCCCCAGCGCCAGCCCGTGTTCTCGGCGACCGGCGGCCCGTGCGCGCCGCTCATGGCGCGCGCCCGTCTTCGGCTTCCTGCAGGGCGCGCCACTGCACCTTGCCGGTCGCGCTGCGCGGCAGCGTGGTACGGAACTCGACCGCGTGCGGCACCTTGTAGGCGGCCATGTGCCCGCGCGCCCATTCGATGATGTCCGCGGGCGTCGCGTCATGGCCTTCGCGCAGCACCACCACCGCCTTGGCGCTTTCGCCGCGGTGCGCGTCGCGCATGCCGATCACGCAGGCCTCCTGCACGGCGGGGTGGCCGTAGAGCAGGGCTTCGACCTCGGCCGGCCAGATCTTGTAGCCCGAGGCATTGATCATGCGCTTGAGCCGGTCGACCATGAAGAAATAGCCCTCGTCGTCGACATAGGCCAGGTCGCCGGTGCGCAGGAAGCGCTTGCCGTCGATCTCGACGAAGGTCTCCGGGTCGTTGGCGGGACGGCCGTGGTAGCCCAGCATCACCTGCGGGCCGTGGCTGACGATCTCGCCGACCTCGCCCGGCGGCAGTTCCTCGAAGGTCTGCGGATCGACCACGCGCGAATCGACGTCGAAGATCGGAAGCCCCAGACACTGCGGCTTGGGCCGGTGCACGGGATTGAGATGGGTCGGCGCCATCGTTTCCGACAGGCCGTAGCCCTCCACGTAGTCGATGCCCCACAGCTGGCGGATGCGCTCGGCAACGGCCCTGGGCATCGCCGCGCCGCCGCCGGTGAGGATGCGCATCGAGGACAGGTCGAAGGGCGACAGGTCCTGGTGCAGGAAATCCATCAGCATGGTCGGGATCGCGGTCCAGGAGCCGCAGCGGTGGCGCTCGATCAGCTTCGCCGCGCAGGCCTTGTCCCAGCGCGTCATCACCACGATGGTGTTGCCGCGCCAGACCGGCGTGGTCACGCCGTTCTGCATGCCGGTGACATGGAACATCGGCAGGTTGGCCAGGACCACCGTGTCCTTCGGCGCGAAGCACCACTCCGGCCCGGCCACGGTGGTGTGCATCACCGTGCGGTGCGTATGCAGGCAGCCCTTGGGATGGCCGGTGGTGCCGGAGGTGTAGGGCATCACCGCGAGGTCGTCGGG
>JAEXTE010000012.1 GCA_023453655.1 Pseudomonadota bacterium | reverse complement strand
ACCTTGGCGCGTTGAGCCGGGAAGCGATCTGCCGCGCGCTGGGCCTGCCCCCGGCAGCGGCGGACGCGCCGTCGCCCGACGATCCGCTGCTCGATACCGCTCCCGCCGACTGCCCGGACGCGGACGTGCTCTACCGCCAGCGGGTCAAGGGCGTGTACGCCGACCTGCTCGCGGTCATGGGCCGGATTGCCGTGCCGCTGGACGAGGAGCACCAGCGCTTCTGGACGCAGGCGCAGATGGCGGCGGCACGAATGGTCGAGGCGGTGCGGGACGCGAGGACCCTGCAGCGGAACCTGCTGCCGCGGCTGCGCGAGGCGGACAGCCCGCGGCGCGCGGCCTATCTCGACCTGCGCCGCCACCTGTACGCGCAGATGCGCGAGCTGCATGCGCTGCACGCCGGCCAGGCGGCTCCCGAGGCGCGGGCTGCCCGGCTGCAGGTGCTGGCGATGCAGGGCGAGGGATTCGTATCGGCGTTTCGACGGCGCGTGCTGGTCCTGGTCGGGCAGGGCGCGCTGGACGGCCTGCAGGCGGCGTCCCTGCTCAACGACCTGGGCCATGTCGAAGCCATCGACCGCAACCTGCGCGCGCTCGCGGCGGCGGAAGAGCCTCGCTCGCTGCGCGCGCTGCGCAGGCTGGCCGGGTCATCCGCCCAGCCGGGGCCGCTGTCCGCGCCCGCGGCGACGGTCGAGAATGCGAACTGAAATAGCTCTCATCCGGCAGCCGCGCGGAGCGGTTGGCATACTGGCCGCGCATTCCCTCCCCCGGAGCCGCCTGCCATGAAGGGCCAGCCTGAAGTCGTCGACTACCTCAATTTCCTGCTGCGCGGCGAGCTGGCTGCCCGCGACCAGTATTTCCTGCATTCGCGGCGCTACGAGGACCTGGGGCTGCACGCGCTGTACGCGCGCATCAACCACGAGATGGAAGAGGAAACCCAGCATGCCGACGCGCTGCTGCGCCGCATCCTGTTCCTGGAGGGCGAGCCGGACATGCGTCCGGACGCGTTCGAAGCCGGGCGCACGGTCGAGGAGATGCTGCGCAAGGACCTGGACCTGGAGTACCAGGTGCGCGGCAACCTCGCCAAGGGCGTGGCCCTGTGCGAGCAGCACGGCGATTACGTCACCCGCGACATCCTGGTGGCGCAGCTGGCCGACACCGAGGAAGACCACACCCGTTGGCTGGAGCAACAGCTGCGCCTGATCCGGATGGTGGGCCTGCAGAACTACCAGCAGGCGCGCATGGGTGAGGCGCCGGAACACGCTTGAACGGACGAGGGCGCCTGGACCGGCTCGTGCCGCGGCGGCGCCCTATGGCGGCGCGCACGTCCCGTCGCGGCGCTCCAGCCGGTAGGCCGCGGTCGAGAGGGCGGTGACGCCCTCGGCCAGGAAGGACGGCTCGCCGGCGAGGATGTCGCGGCGTTCCAGCAGCGCCACCGACCAGTCCCGGTCGAGGCGCGCATGGACTTCGGCTTCTTCCACCGAGAACGGCGGGCCGGCCTTCTCGGCCTGCGGATATTCCAGCGTGACCAGCAGCCCTCGGCAGCCCGGCGGCAGGCGACGCCACAGCGTCCCGGCATAGGTGGCCCGCATCGGCGGCGGCAGGGCGATCAGCGCCGCACGGTCGTAGATGCCGGCGCAGTCGGCCAAAGAGTCGGGGGTCACCGCGAAGGCGTCGCCGACGACCAGCTCCCACGGGCCGGCCGAATAATGCCGGCCCAGCCCGGAGCTCCGGATCCGCGGCTCCAGGCCGCGCTCTTCGAAGAAGCTGGCGACGGCCAGCTCGGACAGCTCGATGCCGAGCACGCGGTGGCCCTGTTCGGCCAGCCACACCATGTCCAGCGACTTGCCGCACAGCGGCACCAGGACGCGGCTCCCGGCGGCGAGACCGAGGTCCGGCCAGTGGCGGGTCAGCAGCGGCAGTGGCGTGTCGCGATGGAAACCGATGCGGTTCCCGCGCCAGCGCTCGTGCCAGAAATCAGCCTCCATGGAACGATCCTCCGGTACGCGTCGTGGTGGCCGTCGTCCGCCCGCGCGCGCCGTGGCGCCCAGCCGTCGATGTGCGATCCGTCGACCTGCTGCCGCGCCGCGAGGGAGTGCAGGCGCGCCCTCGCCAGTCGCGCCGCCGCGCGCGGGAATCCTCGGGCGTCGCCTCGCAGTCCATCGACCCGCTGCCGCGCCGCGAGGCAATGCGGGCACGACCCCGCGCGCCAGGCCCCTCAGGCGTCGACCTGCAGTCCATCGACCTTCTGCCACCCGCGGGGCAGCAGTCCACCACGCGAACCGCGCGTCCCCAGGTAATCGCCGAGGTCCTTGAACGACAGGCTCATCGTGCGCGCGCCGGACTGGACCACCAGGGTGCCGCCGGGCGGCACGACGGCCACCGCGACCACGCGCTCGGTGCCGCGCTTGGCCTTGGGGATCTCGATCAGCTTGTTGCCCTTGCCCTTGTCGAGCTCCGGCAGTTCGGCAACCGGGAACGCCAGCAGGTGCCCGGCGCTGGTGACGGCGACGATGCGGTCGGTCTCGACGCCCGCCACCGGTGCGGGCTGCAGCACCTTGGCGCCGTCGGACAGCGAGAGCATGGCCTTGCCGGCCTTGTTGCGCCCGGTCAGGTTCTCGAAGCGGGTGACGAAGCCGTAGCCGTGCGAGGACGCCAGCACGAAACGCTCGTCGTTGCCGCCGCTGGCCAGCGCGACGAAGGACGCGCCCGCGGCCGGCGAAAAGCGGCCGGTCAGCGGCTCGCCGTTGCCGCGCGCCGAGGGAAGCGAATGGGCGATGGTCGAATAGCTGCGTCCGTTGCTGTCGAGGAAGGCGACCTGCTGGGTCGTGCGTCCCTTCACGGCGGCAAGCAGCGCGTCGCCCTCGCGATAGGACAGGGCCGCGGCATCGACGTCATGGCCCTTGGCCGCGCGCACCCAGCCCTTCTGGCTGACCACCACGGTGACCGGCTCGGACGGCACCAGGTCGGTCTCGTCCAGCGCCTGCGCGGCGTCGCGGGCCACCAGCGGCGAGCGCCGCGGATCGCCGTGCTTCTTCGCATCGGCCAGCAGTTCGTCCTTGATCAGCTTCTTCAGCTTCGCCTTGCTGTCGAGGGTCGCGAGGATGCGTTCGCGCTCCTTCGCCAGTTCGTCCTGCTCGCCGCGAATCTTCATTTCCTCCAGCCGCGCCAGCTGGCGCAGGCGGGTCTCGAGGATGTAGTCGGCCTGCTCTTCGGACAGGGCGAAGCGCGCGATCAGCGCCGGCTTTGGCTCGTCCTCGGTGCGGATGATGCGGATCACCTCGTCGAGGTTGAGGAAGGCGACCAGCAGGCCTTCGAGCAGGTGCAGGCGGCGTTCGACCTTGTCCAGGCGGTGGCGCAGGCGGCGGGTGACGGTGTCGGTGCGGAACGCCAGCCATTCGGTCAGCAGCATCCGCAGGTTCTTCACCTGCGGGCGGCCGTCCAGGCCGATCACGTTGAGGTTGACCCGGTAGCTCTTCTCCAGGTCCGTGGTGGCGAACAGGTGGCCCATCAGCTGCTCGACGTCCACGCGGCTGGAACGCGGGATCAGGGCGATGCGCACCGGATTGGCGTGGTCGGACTCGTCGCGGATGTCCTCCAGCCACGGCAGCTTCTTGGCCCGCATCTGCGCGGCGATCTGCTCGATCACCTTGGACGGCGAGACCTGGTAGGGCAGGGCGGTGACGATGATGTTGGCGGCTTCGCGCGTGTAGGTGGCGCGGGCGCGCACGCTGCCGTTGCCGGTTTCGTACATCGCGCGCAGGTCGGCGGCGGGGGTGATGATCTCGGCGCTGGTCGGATAGTCCGGTCCGCGCACGTGCTCGCACAGGTCGGCGACGGTGGCGTCGGGGTCGTCGAGCAGGCGCACGCAGGCGCTGACCACCTCGTTGACGTTATGGGGCGGCACGTCGGTGGCCATGCCCACCGCGATGCCGGTGGTGCCGTTGAGCAGCAGGTGCGGCAGCCGCGCCGGCAGCCAGCTCGGCTCCTCCAGGGTGCCGTCGAAGTTGGGCACCCAGTCGGCGGTGCCGTGGCCCAGCTCGCCCAGCAGCACCTCGGCCAGCGGGGTCAGGCGCGACTCGGTGTAGCGCATCGCCGCGAACGACTTGGGATCGTCGGAGGAACCGAAGTTGCCCTGGCCGTCGACCAGCGGGTAGCGGTAGGAGAACGGCTGCGCCATCAGCACCATCGCCTCGTAGCAGGCGCTGTCGCCGTGCGGATGGAACTTGCCGATCACGTCGCCGATGGTGCGCGCCGACTTCTTGGGCTTTGCGGTCGCCGACAGGCCGAGCTCGCTCATCGCGTAGATGATGCGGCGCTGCACCGGCTTGAGGCCGTCGCCGATGAAGGGCAGGGCGCGGTCGAGCACCACGTACATCGAGTAGTCGAGGTAGGCGCGCTCGGCGTACTCGCGCAGCGGGATCTGCTCGAAGCCGTGGAAGACGGGGCGGACGTCGGTCATTTGAAAACTGCAGGAGGGAACCGGAGAATTCTACCCGGCCATGGAAGCCGGCCGCCGTCTCGCCGCCTGAGATGGGCGCGCGCCAGCATCCGGCTCCCGCCCCACCGCATCCCGCCATGTACGTTCCCCTGCCGGCGCGCCGCACCGAGGCCGCCCATTACGCCTATCCCGAGCACCTGCGCCCCCAGATCGCGTCGCTGCCGCGAGCGCCGGGCGTCTATGTGTTCCTCGGCGAGAGCGGCCCGGTGCCGCTGTACATCGGCAAGAGCGTGGACATCCGCCACCGGGTGATGGACCACATGCGCACGCCCGAGGAGGCGCGCCTGCTGCGGCAGACGCGACGCATCGAATTCACCCGTACCGCCGGCGACCTGGGCGCGCAGCTGCTGGAAGCGCAACAGATCAAGCTGCGCCAGCCGGTGCACAACAAGCTGCTGCGCCGGCGCCGGGAGCTGTATTCGATCCGGCTGCTGCGCGGGCGGCCGGAAGTGGTGCATTCGGCCGGCCTGCCCTTCGCCTCGGCGCAGCGCCTGTACGGCCTGTACTCCAGCCGTGCGGCCGCGCTGCAGGCGCTGCGCGCGATCGCGGACGACAACCGGCTGTGCTACGGGCTGCTGGGCATCGAGCGGCTGCCTGCCGGGCGGCCCTGCTTCCGCGCCGCGCTCGACCGCTGTACCGGCGCCTGCGCGGGGCGCGAGCCGCTGGCCGAGCACGAAGCCCGGCTCGAGGCGGCGCTACAGGAGCGCCAGGTGGTGGCCTGGCCCTATGCCGGCGCGGTCGGCATCGTCGAGGAGGGGCTGGACATGAGCCAGATCCACGTCGTCCGGGACTGGCACTACCTCGGCAGCGCACGGACCCGGGCGGAGGCGCGGCGACTGGTGGCGGAGGCGCCGGGGTTCGACAACGACGGCTACCGGATCCTGAGCGGGCCGCTGATGGCGGGGCAGCACCGGATCCTGCTGCTCTGAGCGGACCCCGGCAGCGGGTACCCGTTCCGGCCGACTCGACCTGTGACCGGACGCACGAATCCCGCCAGGAGGGACCGGTGGCGGGCTCCAATCGCAAATAAAATGTTAACGCTAACCCGCTGGTGCCCGGCTTGCCGGCCGGGGTTCCGCAGTGCAGCAAGGCTTTTGCCCGGCAGGTGTGTAGAGTCCGTGCACGCGCACGCCGG
>JAEXTE010000452.1 GCA_023453655.1 Pseudomonadota bacterium | reverse complement strand
ATAGGCCGCGCCCCCGATCTGCCGCATGTTGCGCTCGATCGCGACGGTGCGCCGCTGCACATAGGGTCCGGGGCGGGCCGCGCTGTAGCGACGCGGGCTTGGCAGCACCGCCGCCAGGCGCGCGCTCTGGGCGGCGCCGAGCGCATCCGCGTCGCGGCCGAAAAAGCTGCGCGCCGCGGCCTGCGCGCCATAGACGCCATCGCCGAACTCGGCCACGATGGCATAAACCTCGAGGATGCGGCGCTTCGGCCACATCAGTTCGATCAGCACCGTGTACCAGGCCTCGACGCCCTTGCGCACCCAGCGCGAAAGCCGGCCGCTGCCCTGCCAGAGGAACAGGTTCTTGGCCACCTGCTGGCTGATGGTGCTGCCGCCGCGCAGCCTGCCGCCCTGCTCGTTGCGCTTGCGCGCCTGCTCGATGGCCTTGAAGTCGAAGCCCGAGTGGCTCGCGAAGTTCTGGTCCTCGGCCGCGATCAGCGCCACCGGCAGGGACGGGGCCATCCGCTCCAGGTCGCGCCAGCGATAGGCCACGCGGAACCCGCCATCGCCGTGTGTCCAGGCCTCGACCTGGCGGATCGCCATGAACGCGGAAAACGGCGGATCCACGAACCGCAGCACGGCCACCTGCAGCACGGTGAACAGCAGCAGCCAGACCGGCAGCCACAGCAGGCGCCGCAGCCACCGGCGGCGCGGACGGCGGCCGGTCGCGGACGGCTGGCCGGTAGGCAAGGCTTGCGCCATCTTCTGTTCGCCCCAATCTCGACTTCGACGCGACATCCGCGTCGCCACTATTCGACCACGCAGCGCAGGCTGGAAGCGAACCGATGACCGACCCCCACCCCGCCGCCGGCCCCGACCGGCTGACCCGCTTCCTCCTTCCCGGCGCTGGCGTGCGCGGCGTGCACGTGCACCTGCAGGAGGCCTGGCAGCGTATCCGCAGCCGCGAAGACTATCCCGCGGCGGTGTCCGAACTGCTGGGCGAAGCCGTCGCCGCCTCCGCCCTGTTCACCGGCCACGCCAAGGTCGAGGGCCGGCTGTCGGTGCAGCTGCGCGGCAAGGCCCGCGTGCGCACCCTGTTCGCCGAGTGCACGGCCGCGGGCACCCTGCGCGCGATCGCGCAGCTGGCCGAGGACGATACGACCCCGGTGTCCCGCGACCTGCGCGGACTGGGCGAAGGCGCGATCCTCGCCATCACCATCGAGAATCCCGGCCTTCGCGGCCGCGACCCGGCCCGCTACCAGGGCCTGGTGCCGCTGGAGTCCGACTCGCTGGCGGGCGCCTTCGAGGATTACTTCCGCCAGTCCGAGCAGTTGCCCACGCGCCTGCTGCTGGCCGCCGACGACACCCGGGCCGCCGGCCTGCTGCTGCAGAAGCTGCCCGGCGACGAGGGCGATGCCGACGGCTGGGCCCGGGCTGGCGCCCTGTTCGACACCCTCGGTCCCGACGAACTGCTGGCCACTGCCGCCGATACCTTGCTGGTGCGCCTGTTCCACGAAGAAGGCGTGCAGCAGTTGGGCGGCCGCGCCCTGGCGTTCGGCTGCTCCTGCTCGCGCGAGCGCGTGGCCGGCATGCTGCGTTCGCTCGGCGCTGACGAGGCGCGCGCGGCGGTCATCGACGGTGCCGCCCGGATCCGCTGCGAGTTCTGCGGCGAGCGCTACGCCTTCGACGCGGCCGAGGTCGAGGCCGTACTGGCCGACGACAGGGTTGACACGGAGGCCCCTGAGCGCGTTCAGTAACCGTGCAGGAAACCTGTGGCAGTGGGATTGTTAAATAAACATAAACGCGCTAGGCTCCACATCCGCATAGAGAGGGAACTCCCGCCGCCGACGCGGGTCGATAGCACTCCATGGCACGCCACCCCGCCCGACTGCTGACCGCACTGCTGCTGGCCCTTGGCCTGGCGGCGAGCGCGCACGCGCAGGTCAAGCGCGAGCAGGCGGTGCTTCCGGTGGTCGACCACAGCAGCGGCAAGGTGCAGGCGTACCTGCTTCTGGAACCCACCTCCGCCAACCGCGCCGGCGCCCGCTGGCGCCCGGGCAACGACTCGCTCGACCGGAGCTTCGGCCTGCAGGCCGGCAGTTCGCTTGCCCTGCTGTGCAACCAGCGCAGCGGCGTGTTCAGCGCCGTCAGCAGCTTGGCCGACAACTGCCAGCTCGCCTCGCTCGACGAGAACGAGGGCGGCCGCGGCGGCAGCGCCACCGCCGCGTTCCACCGCCCGGGCGGCGGTTTCGGCGTGAGCCTCGGCCAGGGCAGCCAGAACCTTCCCGCCTGGATGACCCGCGGCGGCGCCAGCGGCAATCCTCAGCTGGACCTCAACGACCTGACCGTCTTCGCCCAGAAGAACATCGGCGATGCGGCTTACGTGACCATCGCCGGTACCGTGGCCAAGGCCACCCTGATCCCCTACGCCGAGGCGCCGGCCGACATCAGCGACCAGTGGAGCGGCAAGAGCCTCTCCATCGGCGGTGGTTACGGCGCCTTCAGCGCCAATGTCATCGGCCGCGTCATCGAAACCCCTGGCCAGCCCCGCTTCGAGGGCCTGGGCCTGGGTGTCACCTGGCGCACCCCGTGGAGCGGCCAGCTGACGGTGGGCGCGGAGAACGTGGTCACCCGCGGCCGCAATCCGTTCTCCCCGAATGGCGAGACGAACGACGAAGGTGCGGTACCGTACGTTCGGTACGAGCAGGATCTGTAACACCTTCGCGTCCGAATTCGCCTGTCCTCACGACTTACAGGCGAATTGTTAACGACACTTTAATTTCTCTGACGGCGCTTGTAGTATCGGCCGCAACCTTGCCGTGCTTGGTGTCCATCTTGGCACCCGGGCGGGGTTCCCATGGGGTATGCCCAGACTCAGTTGGAGAGAGAAATGACGTTGAAGACCACCAAGCTGCGCGACGCGATTACCATCGCGCTCGTCGTGGGTACCGCCGCCGGCGGGACAAGCGTTGCATTCGCGCAGGACGGCGAGGCAACCAATCTGGATCGTATCCAGGTGACCGGTTCGCGCATCCGCCAAGTCGATGTGGAGACCGCACAACCGGTGACGTTCGTGACGCGCGAAGAAATTCAGCGTCAGGGCTTCCAGTCCGTGGCGGACATCCTGCAGAACATCAGTGCCGTGGGCGCGCCGCCGATCAGCCGCGCCGCTCCGCTGTCGTCGGGCGAGAACGTGGGCGGCAGCTACATCAGCCTGCGTAACCTGGGCGCGACCCGCACCCTCGTGCTGCTCAATGGCAAGCGCCTGGGCATCTCGACCAGCGGCCTGCAGGACATCGCCGCCATTCCGGCCGCCGCGATTGAACGCATCGAAGTGCTGAAGGACGGCGCCTCGTCGATCTACGGTTCCGACGCCATCGCGGGCGTGATCAACATCATCACCCGCACCAACTTCGAAGGCGCGGAAGCCAATATCTATTACGGCCAGTACGACCAGGGCGACGGCGCCGTGACCAACGCCGACTTCACCATGGGCTTCACCGGTGACCGCGGCTCGATCACCATCACCGGCGACTGGCGCAAGGAAGACGTGGTCAAGGCGGGCGACCGCTGGTTCAGCGAATTCAGCCGCACCGACCGCCATCCCACCGACCAGTGGACGGCCGTCGGCCAGTACGGCGGCTTCCAGCCGCTGTGGTCGCAGCGCGCCCTGTTCCCGCACATCACCACCGGTTGGACCGCGCCCACCGCGACGGCGACCAACCCCGCCGGCCCGCGGCTGATCGTCCGCGAGGGCGGCGACCCGCGCAACCCGGCCGACTGGATCCGGCAGGACACCGCGGTCGGCAGCTGCCCCGCCGGCACCGGCACCCCGGTCGACTGCGTCCCGGGCTCGACCCTGCACAAGACCAACACCAACCTCCAGATGGACGTGCACACGCCGTTGGAGACGCAGTCGCTGTTCGTCGACGGTTCCTACGACATCACCGAGACGATCCGCTTCCGCACCAACCTGGCTTATTTCCACCGCTACTCGGATCGCTCGATCGCGGGCTACCCGATGCAGGCCGCCTCCTTCTCCACCCCGATGGCGGCGACGAGCTACTTCAACCCGATCGGCCAGACCATCAACAACTGGTGGCGCCGTGGCTGGGAAGTGCCGCGTACCACCAACTCCGACCTCACCAACTACCGTTTCAGCGGCACCTTCGAAGGCTTCTTCGAGATCGGCGACCGCGCATTCGACTGGGATGTCGGCTACCTGCACAGCGAGCACCGCCTGACTCAGGCTTCCTACGGCAACTTCAACCTCGCCAACGTGCGTGCGGCGGTCGGTCCGTCGTTCGTCAACGCGCAGGGCCAGGTGGTCTGCGGTACGCCCGGCGCGGTCATCACCGGTTGCGTGCCGTGGAATCCCTTCGTCGATTACGGCGTCATCGCCCCGGGCGGCCTGACCGGTAACGACGCGCTGCAGCGCTACCTGTTCCAGGAAGAGCACTCCACCGGCAAGACCAGCACCCAGATCTTCTCGGCCAACCTGGCCGGCTCGATCTTCGAGCTGCCCGGCGGCGACTTCGGCTTCGCGGTCGGCGTCGAGAGTCGCAAGGAGAAGGGCGAGTTCTCGCCCGACGCGCTGGCCCAGACCGGTGGCTCGACCAACCTGGCGGCCGGCCCGACCGGTGGCGGTTACCGCGTGGACGAAGTCTACCTCGAGCTCGAGGCGCCCCTGCTGGCCGACCTGCCGTTCGCGCAGGAGCTGACGCTGACCGCAGCGACCCGCTACTCGGATTTCGATTCGTTCGGCGAAACCACCAACAACAAGTTCGGCCTGCGCTGGAAGCCCATCGAGTCGCTGATGGTGCGCGCCACCGTCGCCGACGGTTTCCGTGCCCCGACCATCGCCGACCTGTACGGCGGCGGCTCGCAGACGTTCGCGTCGTTCACCGATCCGTGCGACACCAATTTCGGCAGCTCGGCGACCAACGCCACCACCCGCGCCAACTGCGTCGCGGCCATGGGTGCGCTGGCCAACACCTACCGCCAGCTCGGTCAGGGCTTCACCCCGGTCGGTTCGCCGAACTCGCAGACCCCGGTGGCCTTCACCTCGGGCAGCAACCCGCTGCTGACCCCCGAACTGTCGAAGTCGCAGACGATCGGTTTCGTGTGGAGCCCGAGCTTCCTGGAAGGCTTCAACGCGTCGGTCGACTGGTGGAAGATCCGCATCGCCGACACGATCGTCGCCGATACCCCGACCACCATCCTCAACGACTGCTTCGTCCTGGGCATCGCCAGCCGTTGCTCGCCAGCGCTGTTCACGCGAGATGCGCAGCTGGGCTACATCAACTTCATGAACTACGGCAACCGCAACGCCGGTTACCGCAAGGCTGAAGGCTTCGATGTCGACCTGACCTACCGCTTCTCGACCGAGAACTACGGCGACTTCTCGGTGAACTCCAACTCGACCTACACCGTGGCCGACTACCTGGTCAGCACCAACGACCCGCGCTATGCGCTGTCCTCGGTCGGCTTCACCTCCAGCTTCCGCCTGCGCTCGAACCTGGGCCTGAGCTGGAACTACGGAGACTTCGGCGCGAGCTGGACGACCCGTTACTACTCGTCGATGAAGGAAAGCTGCACCTACTTCAACTCCTCGGTGTTGGAACCGCACCTGGAGTGCAACGACATCACGTACGCCCCGACCGGCAACTTCCTGCCTGACGGTTCTCTGCAGAGCTCGCTGCAGCGCCGCAACAAGAACGGTTCGACGGTCTTCAACGACGTCCAGTTCCGCTGGCAGGCGCCATGGAACGCGACCATCGCGGTCGGTGCGAACAACGTGTTCGAGAAGTACGGTCCGCCGATGTACTCGCAGCCCAGCTCGAACTTCTCGTACTACGGCGGCTTCGACATCGGCCGTTTCGTTTACATGAAGTACCAGCAGCGCTTCTGATCCATCCGCAGACGCAGTACCGGAACGGCCCCGAAAGGGGCCGTTCTTTTTTGCCCGGAGAGAGCACATAACGCGGCGGCGAGGAGCGCCTCGATCTGGGATCCGCAGGCGGGAATGCTGATCCAATGCGGCCTCTACCGCAGACATTAACCAATAATTAACATTTAACGACTATTTAATTCTCCTCTCTACCCCGCTAGTATCGGCTGCAACCCAGCCGTTTTTGGCGTCTTTCTTGACTCCGTCGGCTAGGTCCCACCGCAAGGTCACTGGAGAGAGAGATGAGACTGAAGAGAAACAAGCTCCGCGACGCAATTGCACTTTCCATCGCGGTCACCGCTGTCTTCGCCGGTTCCGCCGCGGCGCAGGACGCAGCCCAGTCCGAGAGTGGCGAGGCTGCCAAGCAGCTCGACACCATCACGGTCACCGGCAGCCGCATCAAGAGCCAAACGATGACCGCCACGAGTCCGGTGGTCGAGATCAATGCCGAAGAATTCCGGTTCGCCGGCGCCACGACGGTCGAAGACCTGGTCAACCAGTATCCGCAGCTCGACCTGAGCTTCGACAACTTCATCAACAACGGCGCGGGCACCTACGCCACCGTCGACCTGCGCGGCCTCGGCGTAGAGCGCACGCTGACCCTGCTCAATGGTCGCCGCATCCCCAAGGGTGCGAACGAAACCCCCGACATCAGCATCGTTCCGGCCGCACTGATCAAGCGCGTGGACGTGCTGACCGGCGGCGCCTCGGCGGTGTACGGTTCGGACGCCATCGCGGGCGTGGTCAACTTCATCCTCGACGACCAGTTCGAAGGCGTCAGCGTCAACGCCGGCTATTCGGCCTACCAGCACAACAACGACAACAAGTACATCCAGGGCCTGATGGATGCACGGGACTTCGACTACCCGACCGGCGATTCGGGGTTCGACGGCATCTCCCGCAACATCGACTTCGCCATCGGCCGCAGCTTCGGCGACGGCGGCCATGCGATGGGCTGGGTCACCTGGCGCGAGAACAAAGCGCTGATGCAGGGCGATCGCGACTATTCCTCCTGCGCCCTGAACGCCACCGGCACCAGCTGCGGCGGCTCCGGTACCGCGGACCCGGCCAATTTCTACGTCGTGGCGCCCGAGTCGGGGTTCTATAGCTACGTGCTGCCCTCCGCATCGGGTGCCTGGTCCGTCCCCGATGCGATCAACATCTACAACTACGCGCCCATCAACTATTACCAGCGCCCGGATACACGCATTACCGCAGGCTTCAACCTGAAATACGAGATCAACGAGCACTTCCAGCCCTACATGGAAGCGATGTTCGTCAACCGCAAGACGAAGACCCAGATCGCTCCGTCCGGTGCCTTCTTCACCGATATCACCGTCGACTGCGGTACCTCCGTGATCGGCACGATGTGCGCCGACCTGGGAATCACCGACGACGAGTTCACCGTCTACGTGGCCAAGCGCAACGTCGAGGGCGGCCCGCGCGTCTCGGGCTATGACGCCACCAACTTCAGCTTCACCACGGGCTTGGGTGGTCTCATCAACGACAACTGGTCGTACGACGCCGCGTTCACCTACGGCCGTTCGATCTCGCGCAACGAGAACTTCAACGACTTCGTGACCACCCGGGTGCGCGACGCGCTGCTCGGTTGTCCCTCAGGTTCGTTCGACGGCTGTATCCCGTACGAGGTGTGGACGGACTCCATCACCCCCGAGCAGGCGGAGGCCCTGCAGGGCGTGGGTGTCGTCAACTATGCAACCCGCATGATGGACTTCACCGCGTTCGCCAGCGGCGACCTCGGCTTCGGCCTGCCGTGGGCGAATGGCGAGAACGTCGGCCTCGTGGTCGGCTACGAGTGGCGCAAGGAGCAGTACGAGCGCGTCGCCGATTCCAACATGCAGACCGGCAACTTCACCGGCCTGGGTGGACCGACCACGAACCTGGCCGGCGAGCTGCGGGTCGAAGAAGTGTTCTTCGAGAGCAAGATTCCCCTGGCCGTGGACGCCGGCGCGCTCAGCCGTCTCGACCTCGAACTGGCCTACCGGTTCTCCGACTACAGCACCTCCGGCGAAGTAGATACGTTCAAGGTCGCGCTCGGCGCCGGTTTCGCCGACGATCGCTTCCGCTTCCGTACCGGCTTCAACCGTGCGATCCGCGCACCGAACATCGGCGAACTTTACCTGGACAACCAGATCGCGTTGTGGGCGGGCGACGACCCCTGCGCCGGCCCGACGCCGGAGTTCAGCGCAGCCGAGTGCGCCCGCACCGGCGTGCCGGTGGACCGCTACGGCACGATCGCGGCCAACGCAGCCAGCCAGTACAACCAGTTCATCGGCGGCAATCCGAATCTCGAGCCGGAAGAGGCCGAAACCTGGACGGTCGGCTTTACCGCGTCGCCGATCGACAACCTGGACCTGGCGATCGATTACTACGACATCAAGCTGGAGAATGCGATCAGCACGATCGGCGCGCGCACCATCATCGACCTGTGCGCGGGTGGCCAGGACGCGATGTGCTCGCTGATCCGTCGTAACGCCGCCACGCTCGACCTGTTCCGCGGCAGCGACCCGAACTCGTCCGGCATGGTGATCAACACCAACGGCAACTACGGCGGCCGCCGGTTCCGCGGCCTCGACTTCAGCGCCGCCTACGGGTTTGCGCTGGGCAATGGCCGGCTGACCACGACCTTCGCGGGCAATTACATCCTCGACAAGGAATATGCGCCGGTCCCCGGCGACGACTCCGCGACGTACGGGTGCGAAGGCCTGATCAACGCCAGCTGCGCGACGCCCAAGTGGCGCCACATCGCCTCGGCGCGTTACGCGTTCGACCGGTATACGGTCGGCCTGCGCTGGCGCCACATCGGCGAGATGGACTACGAGGACGTCGACGGCACGCCGCTGACGGGCGATATCTTCCTCCGGGACGACGGCAAGGTCGAAGCGTACGATTTCCTCGACGTGTCAGGTTCGGTGGACATCGGCGACTACGCGACCTGGACCATTGGCGTGAACAACGTTCTCGACAAGGAGCCGCCAATGATCGGTGGCGGCCTTGGCCCGCTGAACGGCAATGCGATCGGCGGCTACGACCAGGCCGGCCGCTACATCTTCACCAGCGTCAACTTCAAGTTCTGATCCAGCGACGAGCGTGGCAAGGCGGCGGGCTTCGGCCCGCCGCGTTTTTTTGCCCGCTCCGTTCGGCGGGGCCGTTGCCACCGCGGGTCCTCCGCCAGACGTAAAGGCCGTTGGCGACACGCTTCCAGGATGGCGACAGGCCGCCGCGGTTGCGGCTACGATGGATCCCGCATCGTTCCCGTCCCGAGCATGTCTCTGCCCATGACCTCGTCCCAGTCTCCCGTGCCCAATGCCGCCGCCGTCCTCGCCAGGCAACTGCAGGAGGGCTACGCGCTGATCGGCCAGGGCCGGAGCGCGGAGGCGGCCGCACTAGCTGGCCGGTTGCGCGAAGTCTGGCCGGACAGCGCCCACGTCCTGGTCTTCGCCGGCGAAGCGTTCCTCGCCCGCGGGGAGGCTGTCTCCGCGCTGGAGATGATCGGCCGCGCGGTGGACGCCAGCGGCGGGCACTACGCGCTCAAGCTCAAGAAGGCCGCACTGCTGCAGCAGATGCGCAGGCGCAGCGATGCCGCGGCGCTGGCGATGGAGGCGGCCGGCGAGGCCGGCGGCAACGGCCAAGCGCTCTGGCAGGCCGGCAACCTCTTGAGCAACTGCAACCGACCCGACCAGGCGATCACGCTGTTCGAGCAGGCGCTGTGCTCGATGGGCCGGCATCCGCCGCTGCTCTACGATCTGGCCGTCGCCCAGTTCTTCACCGGCGCCTTCGACGACGCCGAGCGCAACCTCGATGCATTGCTTGAGGCGGATCCGAAGGGCGGCCACGCGCTCTACCTGCGCTCCACGCTGCGTCGCCAGACGCCGGATCGCAACCATGTCGCCGACATCGAGGCCAAGCTCGCCGCCGGCTTCGCCAATTCGGCCAACGAGGCCTCCGCGCGCTATGCGCTCGCGAAGGAACTGGAAGACCTGGGCCGGCACGGCGAGGCCTTCCAGGCGCTGCTGTCGGCCGCCGCCTGCAAGCGCGGCACGCTGAAGTACGACCTGCCCTCGGAACTCGCCTCGCTCGAGGAGATGTGCGCCGCATACACGCCGGCGGCGATGGCGGTGCCGGCCGGGAACGGCAGCGGCGACGAAGGCGAAGGTGCGATCTTCATCGTAGGCATGCCGCGCACGGGCACGACGCTGGTGGAGCGCATGCTGGTGCGGTCGGGCGAGGTCCGATCAGCCGGCGAACTGCTCGACTTCGGCAACCTGCTCGGCCTGGCCACTCAGCGCCTGCTGGCCAAGGGTGCGCCACTGCCGGGGGCGCGGGCCTCGCTCGGGATCGACTTCCCAAGCCTCGGCGCGGACTACATGCGCGGCGCCCGCGACGCGGCGGGCGGCAGCGAACGGTTCATCGACAAGATGCCGGTCAACTTCATGTACTGCGGCGCGATCAGGAAGGCGCTACCCAAGGCCAGGATCATCCATCTGGTGCGCGATCCGCTGGACACCTGCTACGCCATCTTCAAGACGCTGTTCTTCAACTCCTACCACTTTTCCTACGATCTGCAGGAGCTGGGCGACTACTACGCGGCCTATCGCAGGATGATGCAGCACTGGCACGAGGCCATGCCGGGCGCCATCCTCGACGTGCACTACGAAAACCTGGTGACCGACACCGAGGCCGAGGCGCGACGGATCGTCGAGTGGTGCGGGTTGCGGTGGAGTCCGGAACTGCTGGACAGCGCTCCTGCGGACGCGGCCTTCGCCACGGCCAGCGCCGCGCAGGTCCGCGAGCCCGTGCACAGCCGTTCGGTCAACAGTTCGCGACGCCATCTCGACGGGCTGGCCCCCCTGGCGGCGCGGCTCGAGGCCGCCGGGCTGCTGCCTGGCGACTGACAACGTTGTAGCGTGGTCCGCGTCCCCCAGTCGGACCGATGCAGTTCAGCCGGACTTGACCGGGATCGGCTGGCTGTCGATCTCCCGCATCTTGTCCTTGGCCGCCCGCTCCATCTCGTCCCAGTAGGCCTTGCTGTGGCAGATCTTGCGGCCCATGCGGCTGCCGGTCTGCACCACGTACTTGCAGACCTTTCGTTCGGGCTCGTCGTTCTCGGCGGTAGCGGTCGCGGCGGTGGCCGTCGGCGCGGGCCCGGTCTGGGCAGTCGTCTGCGCATGGCTTCCGGCAGCGAGGACAAGCAGCACGCCGGCGGTGGTCAGGGAAGCTTTCATGATCGGTCCGGTTCGAAGGTGACGACGTCCGCTCGCCGAACCCGCTTGCCGGCCCTCGACGAACGCATGGCCCGCAGGCCTGCGGCCCACTTCTAGCACACCTGCCCCGGTGTTTCCACGCGCCGGGGTTCAGGACGGCTGCATGTCGAAGGCGATCGTTACCCGCGGCTCCGGACCGTCGAAAGGCAGGGTGCCGTGCCAGAAATAGGACGGAAACAGGACGAGCCGTCCCGGCCTCGGGCGCACCAGGCGCCGGGGGCCGAGGTCCAGCCCGAGCTCCTCCAGGGGCTGGCCCAATTGCAGCCAGCCGGCCCGGTCGTGGCCGCCCGCGTTGCGCACCGAAGACGGCAGTGCCACGTAGAACGCCGAACTGGCCCAACCCTCGGTATGGATATGGTTCGAATGGCGCCCCGAGGCGCGCAGCCGCACGGACCATGAGCCGACGAAACGCACGCCTAGGCTACGGCGGCGCAGGAATGGGTGGGACGCATCGTCCGGCAATGTCTGCAGTCAGCCTTGCACCGCCTGCCGTAGCGACGCCTCGGTTGCTGCCAGCAAGGGGTCGCGTCGGCCGAAAAGACGACCCGATGTCTGTGATCCATGGCGAACGCTCTGGTTGACGGGCTCGCGGCGGGCCAGGTGCAGGCCGCCCAGACGCGCATCGAGGCTAGTCAGGAACGTGTCCATGTCTTCGAAGCCTGCCGGGACAGGCACATCCAGCTCTCCCAC
>JAEXTE010000262.1 GCA_023453655.1 Pseudomonadota bacterium | reverse complement strand
GGGATTTCCCTCACGCGCGCGGCTTTTCTCCCGCCCCCGCCGGCGGGGTCCGGGCGGGGGGGGGGTGCGCCGCGAAGCGGCGCTTGCTGACGTCGCGACCCGATCGCCCCCACCCCAGCCCTCCCCCGTGCACGGGGGAGGGAGCAGTGGTGCGCACGATCCCTACCAGACCGGCTTCTACCAGCGCTTCCGCGGGCTGCTGGACTGGTCGCTGCGCTGGCGCTGGCTGGTGATCGGCGCGACGGCCGCGGCCTTCCTGCTGTCGCTGGCGCTGTTCCGCTTCGTGCCGCAGCAGTTCTTCCCGGATTCGACCCGGCTCGAACTGATGATCGACATGGAACTGGCCGAGGGCAGTTCGCTGCGCGCGACCGAGGCGCAGGTGCGCAGGCTCGAGGCCATGCTCGACGGACGCGACGGTATCGAGGACTACGTGGCCTACGTCGGCACCGGGTCTCCACGCTTCTACCTGCCGCTGGACCAGCAGCTGCCGCAGACCAACTTCGCCCAGTTCGTGGTGCGCGCCAGCGACCTCGAAGCGCGGGAAACGGTGCGCGACTGGCTGCTGGACGAGGTGGTGGCGCGTTTCCCCGAACTGCAGTTGCGCGTGACGCGCCTGGAAAACGGCCCGCCGGTGGGCTATCCCGTGCAGTTCCGCGTGTCGGGCGAGCACATCGAACGGGTGCGCGAACTGGCCGGCCAGGTCGCCGATCGGGTGCGCGCCAATCCGCACCTGGCCAACGTGCACCTGGACTGGAGCGAGCCGAGCCGCGTGGTCCGACTGCGCATCGACCAGGATCGCGCCCGTGCGTTGGGCATCAGTTCGCAGCGCGTGGCGCAGTTCCTGTCCGGCTCGCTCAGCGGCCTGCAAGTGAGCACCTATCGCGAGGGCAACGAGCTGATCGGCGTGCTGCTGCGGGGCACGGTCGAGGAGCGGACGCACCTGGAACTGCTCGGCAGCCTCGCGATCCCCGGCGAGGGCGGGCCGGTGCCGCTGTCGCAGGTGGCCACGCTGGAGTACGGCTACGAGGACGGGATCATCTGGCATCGCGACCGCCTGCCCACCATCACCGTGCGCGCCGACATCCACGGCGCGCTCACCCCGGCCACCGTAGTGGCGCAGATCCTGCCGACGCTGGAGGACGTCCGTGCGGCGCTGCCCCCCGGCTACCTGCTCGAGACCGGCGGCACGGTGGAGGACTCCGCGCGCGGGCAGGACTCGATCAAGGCCGGCCTGCCGCTGTTCCTGGTGGTGGTGGTGACCCTGCTGATGCTGCAGTTGCGCAGCCTGTCGCGTTCGCTGCTGGTGCTGCTCACCGCGCCGCTCGGGTTGATCGGCGTCACCCTGTTCCTGCTGGCCTTCCGGGTGCCGTTCGGCTTCGTCGCGATGCTGGGCACGATCGCGCTGGCCGGCATGATCATGCGCAACTCGGTGATCCTGGTCGACCAGATCGAACAGGACATCGCCGCCGGCCACGCGCGCTGGGAGGCGGTGATCGACGCGACGGTGCGCCGTTTCCGCCCGATCGTGCTGACCGCGCTGGCGGCGATCCTGGCCATGATCCCGCTCTCGCGCAGCGCCTTCTTCGGGCCGATGGCGGTGGCGATCATGGGTGGCCTGACCATCGCCACCGTGCTGACCCTGGTGTTCCTGCCGGCGCTGTACGCCGCCTGGTTCCGCGTGCGCCGCGACGAACCGCTGCCGGACGTGGTGCGGAGCGCGCCGTAGCGAGCGCTCTGGTCCATCGTGCGCTCGCGGGCTTGCCTCCTATCCCGCGCGCGCGTCGGGTTGGGCTGGGGCAGTCCGACGCGACGTCCGGTCCGCGCGCCTATCCCGGCCTTTCGCCGCGGGAGGGGAGGGAAAGGCGCGAGCTCAGGTCGCTCCGGTCTTCCTGCCGCCCGTCGCCCCGTCCAGCAGCGCCATGAACGCGCGCGCCGCATTCGACAGCGTGCGCCCGGTGTGGCTGACATGGCCCAGCTGCCGGCGCAGGCGAATGCCGGGCACGCGCAGCACGCGCGTTTGCGCGTCGAGCATGGTGTGCGGCAGCACGCTCCAGGCCAGGCCCACCGAGACCAGCATCTTCAGCGTCTCCATGTAGTTCGTGGTCATGCGCAGCTGCGGCGCGAGCCCGGCCGAGGCGAAGCAGTCGGCGACGATGCGGTGGGTGAAGGTGTTGGCGTCGGGCAGCACCGCAGGATGCGCCGCGATCCCGTCCAGGCGCACCGTCCGGCGCGCCGCCAGCGGATGGTCGGGCGCGACCACGAACTCCAACGGGTCGTCCCACACCGGCACCGCTTGCAGCGGCGGCGCGGCGGGCCCGAGCGTGGTCAGCGCCAGCTCGGCGCGCCCCCCGAGCACCTGCGCCCACGCGCGCTCGGAGTCGAGGAACTGGATGTCCAGCGCCACGGCCGGGTGCGACTGGCTGAAGGCGCGCAGCAGCGGCGGCAGCCGGTGCAGGCCGACGTGGTGGCTGGTGGCCAGGCTCAGGCGCCCGCCGACCTCGGCGTCGAGGTTCCCCAGCGCGCGGCGGCTGTCGTCGAGTTCGGCGAGGATGCGGCGCGCGCGCGGCAGCAGGGCGAGGCCGGCCTCGGTCAGCGCCACCTCGCGGCCCACGCGGTCGAACAGCCGCCGTCCGAGCTGCGCCTCGAGCGCGGCGATGCGCTTGCTGACCGCGGGCTGGGTCAGGAACAGCCGCTCGCCCGCGGCAGAGAAGCTGCCGGTGTCGGCAATGGCGACGAAGGCATCGAGCGCGCCCAGGTCCATGATTCGTGTCCGGAATGGAATGGATGAAAAATATGAATTGGAGTTATCGGTCGCAAGTGCCTAGCATGGCCGTGCGCGTGGCCTGGGCCGCGTGCCACCCGGACCACGGACCAGACGGAAACAACCGATGGCAGGCAAGACGCTCTACGACAAGCTGTGGGAGATGCACGAGGTCAAGCGCCGCGACGACGGTTCCTCGCTGATCTACATCGATCGCCACATCCTCCACGAGGTCACCTCGCCGCAGGCCTTCGAAGGGCTGCGCCTCGCCGGCCGCAAGCCCTGGCGCGTGGACGCCAACATCGCCACGCCGGACCACAACGTGCCGACCACGAAGGCCGAGCGCCAGGGCGGGCTGGACGCCATCGTCGACGAAGTCTCGCGCCTGCAGGTGCAGACCCTCGACGAGAACTGCGACGACTTCGGCATCCTCGAGTTCAAGATGAACGATGCGCGCCAGGGCATCGTCCACGTCGTCGGACCGGAGCAGGGCGCGACCCTGCCGGGCATGACCGTGGTCTGCGGCGATTCGCATACCTCCACGCATGGCGCCTTCGGTGCGCTGGCGCACGGCATCGGCACCTCCGAGGTCGAGCACGTGCTGGCCACGCAGTGCCTGGTGGCCAAGAAGATGAAGAACATGCAGGTGCGCGTCGAGGGCGAACTCGGCCCCGGCGTCACCGCCAAGGACATCGTGCTGGCGGTGATCGGCCGCATCGGCACCGCGGGCGGCAACGGCCATGCGCTGGAATTCGCCGGGAGCGCGATCCGCGACCTGTCGATCGAAGGCCGCATGACGATCTGCAACATGGCGATCGAGGCCGGCGCGCGCGTGGGCATGGTCGCTGTCGACGACAAGACCATCGACTACGTGAAGGGCCGCCCGTTCGCGCCGAAGGGCGCCGACTGGGACGCGGCCGTCGCGCTGTGGAAGACCCTGGTGTCGGACGACGACGCGCACTTCGACACCGTGGTCGAGCTGCGCGCCGGGGACATCAAACCGCAGGTCAGCTGGGGCACGTCGCCGGAGATGGTGCTGGCGGTCGACCAGAACGTCCCGGATCCGGCGCGCGAAGCCGATCCGGTCAAGAAGGATTCGATTGAGCGCGCGCTGAAGTACATGGGGCTGCAGCCGAACCAGCCGATCCGCTCGATCCGGCTCGACCGCGTGTTCATCGGCTCCTGCACCAACTCGCGCATCGAGGACCTGCGCGCCGCCGCCCAGGTCGCGCGCGGACGCAGGGTCGCCGCCAACGTGAAGCAGGCGCTGGTGGTGCCGGGCTCGGGCCTGGTCAAGGCGCAGGCCGAGGCCGAGGGCCTGGACAAGGTCTTCATCGAGGCCGGCTTCGAGTGGCGCGAGCCGGGCTGCTCGATGTGCCTGGCGATGAATCCCGACAAGCTGGGCGCCGGCGAACACTGCGCCTCCACCTCCAACCGCAACTTCGAAGGCCGCCAGGGTGCCGGTGGGCGTACCCACCTGGTGAGTCCGGCGATGGCCGCCGCGGCCGCCGTGGCCGGCCACTTCGTCGACGTGCGCGAACTGACGCCAGCCTGAGGCCCGCCGAGATGAAAGCGTTCACCACCCATACCGGCCTGGTCGCCCCGCTGGACCGCGCCAACGTCGACACCGACCAGATCATCCCCAAGCAGTTCCTGAAGTCGATCAAGCGCACCGGCTTCGGCCCCAACCTGTTCGACGAATGGCGCTACCTCGACGTCGGCCAGCCCGGGCAGGACAACAGCCACCGCCCGGTCAACCACGACTTCGTGCTGAACTTCCCGCGCTATGCCGGCGCCAGCGTGCTGCTGGCCCGCGAGAACTTCGGTTGCGGCTCGTCGCGCGAGCACGCGCCGTGGGCGCTGGAGGAGTACGGCTTCCGCGCCATCATCGCGCCGAGCTTCGCCGACATCTTCTACAACAACAGCTTCAAGAACGGCCTGCTGCCGATCGTGCTGGCGGACGGCGAGGTCGATGCCCTGTTCGCGCAGTGCGAGGCGACCGAAGGCTACCGGCTCACGGTCGACCTGGACGCGCAGACGGTGACGAGGCCGGACGGCGTGCAGTACCGCTTCGAGGTCGATGCCTTCCGCAAGCACTGCCTGCTCAACGGCCTCGACGACATCGGCCTGACCCTGCAGGAGCGCGAGGCGATCGCCGCGTTCGAGGCACGCCACCGCGCCGCCCAGCCCTGGCTGTTCGGCGCCGCAGGCTGACGTCCTGACGATGGATGCGCCGTCTCCGGCCGGTGCATCCTTCGCGGCTCAGTACACGCCCTGCGACAGGATCGCGTCGGCGACCTTCACGAAGGCGGCGATGTTGGCGCCGTCCACGTAGTTGACGCTGCCGTCCTCGCGCTTGCCGTGGCGCACGCAGTGGCCGTGGATCTCCTTCATGATCGCGTGCAGCCGCTCGTCCACCTCGGCATGGTGCCAGGACAGGCGCAGCGAGTTCTGGCTCATCTCCAGTCCCGAGGTCGCCACGCCGCCGGCGTTGCTGGCCTTGCCAGGCGCGTACAGCGTGCCCGATTCGAGGAACACGTCGACCGCCTCGAGCGTGGACGGCATGTTCGCGCCTTCGGCGACGCAGACCACGCCGTTGCCCACCAGGGTGCGCGCGTCGTCGCCGTCGAGTTCGTTCTGCGTGGCGCAGGGCAGGGCGATCTCGGCCGGGATATGCCAGGGCCGCTTGCCGGGCAGGTAGTCGTAGCGCGCGTCGTCGGCGAGTTCGGACAGCCGGCCGCGGCGCAGGTTCTTGAGTTCCGCGACCTCGCGGATGGCCTCGGCGTCGAAGCCGTCGCGCGCGTAGAGCGTGCCGTCCGAATCGCTGAAGGTCAGTACCTTGCCGCCCAGTTCGTCGGCCTTGAGCGCGGCGAACTGCGCGACGTTGCCAGAACCGGACACCAGCACGCGCGCGCCCTGTGTCTCGCGGCGCGCGTGGTGCAGCATCTGCTCGACGAAGTAGACCGTGCCGTAGCCGGTCGCTTCCGGCCGCATCAGGCTGCCGCCGTAGGACAGGCCCTTGCCGGTGAACACGGCGCCGGCGTGGTTGGACAGCTTCTTCATCATGCCGGCCATGTAGCCGACCTCGCGCGCACCGACGCCGATGTCGCCGGCGGGCACGTCGGTGTCCGGGCCGAGGTGGCGGTGCAGCTCCAGCATCAGCGCCTGGCAGAAGCGCATCACTTCGCCGTCGCTCTTGCCCTTGGGATCGAAATCCGCGCCGCCCTTGCCACCGCCCATGGGCAGGGTGGTGAGCGCGTTCTTGAAGGTCTGTTCGAACGCCAAGAACTTCAGGATCGACAGGTTCACCGTCGGGTGGAAGCGCATGCCGCCCTTGAACGGCCCGATCGCCGAACTGTGCTGCACGCGCCAGGCGCGGTTGACCTGGACCTGGCCGCGGTCGTCCACCCAGCTGACCCGGAACTGGATGACGCGCTCCGGTTCGACCAGGCGCTCCATCAGGCCGTCGCGGCCGTACTCGGGGAAGCGTTCCAGGAACGGCCACAGGCTGGCCGTGACCTCCTTCACCGCCTGCAGGAACTCGGGCTGGCCGGGATCGCGCCGCTCGATGCGCGCGAGGAAGTCGTTCCGGGAAAGCATCGCCATCTGGGTCCTCTGTCTGTGCGCGCCGACCGCCGCCAGGGTCAGCCGAGGCGCTCGATCACGGCGCGCGCCGCGCCGGCGGTATCCACGCCCCGGCCGGGCGCGGCGAGATCGGTGGTGAACACCTTCGCGTCCAGCGCCGCGGACACGGCGGCCTCGACCGCCTCGGCCTCATCGACCAGTCCCAGCGAGTGGCGCAGCAGCAGCGCCGCACTCAGGATCGTCGCGTAGGGGTTGGCGATACCCTTGCCGGCGATGTCGGGGGCCGAGCCGTGGCTCGGCTCGTAGATGCCCACCTTGCCCGCGCCCAGCGACGCCGAGGCCAGCAGGCCCAGCGAGCCGGCCAGCATCGAGGCCTCGTCGGTGAGGATGTCGCCGAACATGTTCTCGGTGACGATCACGTCGTAGGCGCGCGGCCTGGACAGCAGATGCATGGCCATCGAGTCGACCAGCTGGTGTTCGACCGTCACGTCCGGGAACTCCTCGCGCATGACGCGCGTGGCGACATCGCGCCACAGGCGCGAGGTCTCCAGCACGTTGGCCTTGTCCACCGAGGTCAGGTGGCCGCGACGCTGGCGCGCGAGCGCCCCGGCGCTGCGCACCACGCGCTCGACCTCGGCCACGCTGTAGCGGCACAGGTCGGTGGCCTCGGTGTCGCTGCGGGTCTTGTCGCCGAAATAGATGCCGCCGGTAAGCCCCCGCACCACCACGATGTCCACGCCCTCGAGCAGATGGGACTTGATCGGCGAGGCGCCCAGCGCCGAGGCATGCGGTCTGACCGGACGCAGGTTGGCGAACAGGCCCAGCGCCTTGCGGATCGCCAGCAGGCCCTGCTCGGGGCGCACCTTCGCGTTGGGGTCGGACCATTTGGGGCCGCCCACGGCGCCGAGCAGGATCGCATCGGCCTTGCGCGCGGCCTCGAGCGTCGCCGCCGGCAGCGGCTCGCCGTGGCGGTCGATCGCGATGCCGCCGATGTCGTGCTCGGCGAAGGAGAAGCTGTGGCCGTAGCGCTTCGCGACGGCGGTGAGGACGGGCAGGGTGGCGGAGACGATCTCGGGGCCGATGCCGTCCCCGGGCAGTACGACGATGTCAGCGTGCATGGACTTCTGTGGCAGCGTGGAAAAGGCGCGCGGGCGGGCCCGCGCGTGCGTGTCGGGCCGGCCCCGCAGGCCGGCGGCGGCGGAGCGGTGGATCAGGCCGTGGCG
>JAEXTE010000172.1 GCA_023453655.1 Pseudomonadota bacterium | reverse complement strand
GCCGTGTGCCGCGACGCGTCGCCGCCGCTCTTCGCTTCCCTCCGCCACCTGCGGCGGAAGGGAGCTGCACTTCATTGCCATTCGCCTGACGGCTCGCCGCCGCTTTCTCTCCGTCCCCCGCCCGGGGGAGGGTTGGGGTGGGGCCCGCAGGTCGCCGCGCCGGCATTCCGCGCGCTACGCGCGCGCCCCCATCCCGGCCTTCCCCCGCAAGCGGGGGAAGGAGGCGAGGCGAAGGTGTATCGCCGGTGTGCCGCTGGCCGACGCCAACCTCAGCGGGCCTCGGCCGCCCTCAGCCAACCTCAGCCAACCGAGCCCACCAGCCGCAGGCGCTTGTCTTCCGGCACCTCTGCGTAGGCCAGTACCGCCAGCGAAGGCACGCTGTGGCGCACCAGTCTGGCGACCGCAGCGCGCACGCCGCCGGGTACCAGCAGCACCGCCGGTTCGCCGCGGCTTTCCTGGCGGCTCACGCAGTCGCCCAGGTTCTGGTGCAGGCGTTCGGCCAGGCCCGGCTCCAGCGCCGCGCCCTGGCCGCTCACCGAATCCTGCAGCACCCGCTCCAGTGCCGGCGCCAGGGTGTAGACCGGCAGCTCCGGGGCCATGCCGTTGAGCTCCTGCACGATGAAGCGGCCCAGCGCCACGCGCACCGCGGCGGTCAGCGCGGCCGGGTCCTGGGTATGGGCGCCATGCTCGATCAGGGTCTCCACGATCTGCCGCATCTGCCGCACCGGCACGCGGTCGGCCAGCAGCGACTGCAGCACCTTCACCACCACCGACAGCGGCAGCAGCTTGGGCACCAGGTCCTCGACCAGCTTGGGCACGCTGCGGCCGAGCGCCGCCAGCAGGTTCTGCACCTCGTCGTGGCCAAGCAGCTCCGAGGCGCGCTCGCGCACCACGTGCGAGAGGTGCGTGGCCGCCACCGTGGAGGCGTCGACCACGGTGTAGCCCAGCGATTCGGCATGGGCCCGCTGGCTGGGCACGATCCATACTGCGTCCAGGCCGAAGGCCGGATCCTTGCCGGGAATGCCGTCGAGCGGGCCGAACACCCGGCCCGGGTCCAGCGCCAGCTCGCGGTCGGGCACCAGTTCGCCGGTGGCCACCGGCACGCCGTGCACCAGCAGGCGGTACTGGCCCGGCGCCAGCTCGAGGTTGTCGCGCACGTGCACGGCCGGGATCAGGAAGCCCAGGTCCTGGGTGAGCTTGCGGCGCACGCCCTTCAGCCGCGCCAGCAGCTGCCCGCCCTGGGCCTGGTCGACCAGCGGGATCAGGCGGTAGCCCACCTCCAGCGCCAGCGGCTCGACCGGGCGGATCTCGTCCCAGCTCAGCTCGGCCATGGGGCCTGGCGCCGCGCCCGCGCCCGCGGCGCCGGCGGCCTCCGATTCCTCTGCGGCGGGCGGCGCCTTGCGCAGTTTCCATGCGGCATAGCCCAGGATCGCGGCCAGCAGCAGGAACGGCAGGTTGGGCATGCCCGGCACGATGCCGATCAGGCCCATCAGCGCCGCCGCCACGGTGAGCGCGCGCTGGTGGCCGAAGACCTGCTTCGACACCGTCTCGCCCATCTCCTGCTCGCCGGTGGAGCGGGTGACCAGCATCGCGGTGGCGACCGCGATCAGCAGCGCCGGCAGCTGCGCCACCAGGCCGTCGCCGATGGCCAGGGTGGTGTAGGTCTGCGCCGCCTCGGCGAAGGACATGCCGTGCGACATCAGCCCGATCAGGATGCCGCCGACCAGGTTGATCACCAGGATCAGGATGCCGGCGATGGCGTCGCCGCGGACGAATTTGCTGGCGCCGTCCATCGAGCCGTAGAAGTCGGCCTCCTCGCGCACTTCCTGGCGGCGGGCCTTGGCGTCCTCGCGGCTGAGCAGGCCGGCGTTGAGGTCGGCGTCGATCGCCATCTGCTTGCCGGGCAGGGCGTCGAGGATGAAGCGCGCCGACACCTCGGAGATGCGGCCCGCGCCCTTGGTCACCACCACGAAGTTGACGATGGTCAGGATCGCGAACACCACGATGCCGACCGCATAGCTGCCGCCGATCACGAACTCGGCGAAGGATTCGATCACGTGGCCGGCCGCGGCGCTGCCCTCGTGCCCGTGCAGCAGCACCACGCGGGTCGAGGCGACGTTGAGCGCCAGGCGCAGCAGGGTGACCAGCAGCAGCACGCTGGGGAAGATCGAGAACTCCAGCGGCCGGCGCACGTACACCACCGCCAGCATCACCACCAGCGACAGCGCGATGTTGATGGTGAACAGCGCGTCGAGCACGATCGGCGCCAGCGGCACGATCACCATCGCCAGCAGCGCCAGCACCACCACCGGCGCGGCGGCGCCGCTGCGCAGGCTGGACACGATCGCCGAACCGCGGCCGGGCAGCGCGCTCATCGTGCCGGACTTCCGTCGCCGTCGACCGGATCGGGCGCGCCGTCGGCGCCCACGTCGACCTCGGCCATCTCCGGCATCGGGCCACGGCCGGGGATCCAGGCGCGCAGCTGGTAGACGTAGGACAGCACCTGGGCGACGGCCGCGTACAGTTTCACCGGGATTTCCTGGTCGAGCTGCGACTGCCTATACAAGGCGCGTGCCAGCGGCGGCGCCTCGACCACCGCCACCCGGTGCTGCTCGGCCAGGGCGCGGATCGCCAGCGCCAGCTCGTCCACGCCCTTGGCGACCACGGTGGGCGCGCGCATGCCGGGCCCGTACTTCAGCGCCACGGCGTAGTGGGTGGGGTTCATCACCACCACGTCGGCCGCCGGCACCGCGTCCATCATCCGCCGCTGCGACATCTGCCGCGCGACCTGCCGCACGCGCGCCTTGACCTCCGGGTTGCCCTCCATTTCCTTTGCCTCGTCGCGCAGCTCCTGCTTGGTCATCTTCAGCTTGCTGCGGTGCTGGTGGTGCTGCCAGGGCACGTCGATCGCGGCCAGCAGTGCCAGCGCCCCGACCATCGCCAGCAGCGCGGTCAGGGCCAGGTCCACGCCGCCGGCCGCCGAGGCCTCCAGCGAGGCCTGCGGCATGGCCAGCAGGCCCGAGAACGCGCGCCACACCACCCAGCCGCCGATGCCGCCGATCAGGGCCACGCGCAGCAGCGAGCGCAGCAGCTCGGCCAGGCTCTCGGCGCTGTACAGGCGCGCCAGGCCCTTGGCCGGGTTGAGCCGGGCGAAGTCCGGCGCCAGCGCCTTGCCGGCGAAGCGCAGTCCGCCCATCGCCGCCGGCGCGATCGCGCAGGCCACCAGCGCGGTGAGGATCAGCGGCAGCAGCGGGAGCATCAGCTCCACCAGCAGCCTGCCCGCGTGCGGCAGCAGCAGTTCCGGGGAGTCGAGCAGGGCGCGGTCGAAGCTCAGCGCCTGCCGCAGCCAGTCGCGCGAGGCCGCGCCGACGTTGCCGCCGGTGGCCTTGAGCGCGATCACCGCGCAGCCCAGCACGGCGACATTGCCCAGTTCGCGCGAGCGCGGCACCTGGCCTTTCTCGCGGGCCTCGCGCAGCCGTTTTTCGCTTGGCTGTTCTGTGCGGTCTTCCTTCGAGGTCTCGCTCATCGGCTCACCCGGTCAGTGCGCGCGCGGCGGCGAAGGCGTCCTCGAACAGCCGCCCGACCGGCGCGGACAGCTCGCGCATCAGCAGCATCAGCAGGGTCAGGCCGACCAGCAGCGAGGTCGGCAGGCCGATCTGGATCGGGTTGAGCTGGGAAGCGGCGCGCGCCAGCACGCCGAAGGCGATGTTGACCGCCAGCAGCGCCATCATCACCGGCAGCGCCAGCAGCGCGCCGGCGCGCAGGCAGGCGGCGAAGAACATCGGCACCGCCGACAGCAGCGCGGGCAGGTCGGGCAGCGACGCGCCCACCGGCAGGCCGCCGTAGCTGTCGGCCAGCAGCGAGACCAGGGCCAGGTGGCCGTCGGTCACGAAGAACAGCAGGGCGAAGGCGATGTAGAACCACTGCGACAGCACCGGCGAGGGCGCGCCGTTCAGCGGATCGGCCATGGTCGCGAACGACAGGCCCATGCCCTGGCTGACCAGTTCGCCGGCCAGGCGCCCGGCCTCGAAGGCCAGCCGCAGCATCATCCCGATCGCCACGCCGACGCTGAACTCGCGCAGCACCGCCAGCGCGGTGGCCGCGTCCACGCCCATCGGCGGCGGTGCGGGCAGCACGCTCGACAGCGCCGCCGACAGCGCGATGGTCACGATCAGCCGCGCCCGCACCGGGATCCCGCGGCCGCCGATCACCGGCAGCACCTGCAGCGCCGCGCCGATGCGCAGCGCGTACCACAGCACCGTGGCCAGCATGCCGAACAGGTCGACGCCGGCGAGCGCTGCGAGCGAGACGGTTTCCACCGCGGTTTACCCGATCAGGTGGGGAATGCGGTGGAACAGGTCGGCGGTGAAGGCGACCAGGCGGCCGAGCAGGAAATGCCCGGTCGCCGCCATCACCACCACCAGGCCGACCACCTTGACCACGAACGGGATGGTCGGCTCGTTGATCTGGGTGGCCGCCTGCAGCACGCCGACGGCCACGCCCACCACCAGCACCGCGACCAGCGCCGGGCCGCCGAGGGTGAGCGCCATCTGCAGGCCGCGGGAAATCTCCTCGAGCGCGGTTTCCGGAGTCATCGCGACGCCCTCAGACGGGATTGAAGCTGGCGGCCAGCGAGCCGACCACCAGCACCCAGCCGTCCACCAGCACGAACAGCAGGATCTTGAACGGCGCCGAGATCAGCATCGGCGAGAGCATCATCATGCCCATCGACATCAGCACGCTGGCCACCACCAGGTCGATGATCACGAACGGGATGTAGACCAGGAACGCGATCTCGAACGCGGTCTTGAGCTCGCTGGTGAGGAACGAGGCGGCCAGCACGCCGAAGGGCACGTCCTGCGGCGTGGCGTAGGGCCCGGTCTGCGACAGGCCGGCGAAGGTCATCAGGTCGGTCTCGCGCACCTGCGCCAGCATGAAGCCGCGGAACGGTTCGGACGCCGCCGCCCACGCCGCGCGGAACTCCATGCTGCCGTCCAGGTAGGGCGCGATGCCGGCCGCCCAGGCCTGGTCGAACACCGGCGTCATCACCATCGCGGTCAGGAACAGCGCCAGCGCCAGCAGCACCTGGTTGCTCGGCGTCTGCCCGGTGCCCAGCGCCTGGCGCAGCAGCGCCAGCACGATGATGATGCGGGTGAAGGCGGTCACGCCCAGCAGCGCCGCCGGCAGCAGGGTGATGCCGGTCATCAGCGCCAGCACCTGCAGCGGCAGGCTCACCGGCTGTCCGCCGATGTTGCCGACTTCCACGTCCGGCAGCTGCTGCGAGGGCGCGGCCGGGGCGGCCGCCGGCGCGGCGGGCGCGGCCTGGGCCAGTGCCAGCGATGGCGCCAGGGCGAAGGCCAGCAGGACGCCGAGCAGCCAGGCGGGCAGCAGGGCGCGGCGGGCGGAGAGGGCGCCACACAGGGCGCGCAGGCGGGTCATGGCTTCTTTCCGAAATGCTGTGCGAGCA
>JAEXTE010000156.1 GCA_023453655.1 Pseudomonadota bacterium | reverse complement strand
CATCTCGGCCGTGGCCGGATCGTAGCCGTGCGAGCCGCGCGTGCCCGCCGGGCGGCGCGCCAGCCAGGCGCGCGGAAGCGCATCCCAGCCCACGTCCATCTGGCAGACGATCGGCGGCACGCGCGGGTGGGCCCCGTAATGCCAGCGCGCCGGCAGCGCCTCGCGCCGCCAGCATTCGTGGTGCGCATGCCGCCCAAGCAGCTGGCGGGCCGCGGCATCCTCGCGGCCGGGCTCGGGGCGGAAGCCGACCACCTGCCCCGATGTCACCATCGTCGCGTTCGCCGGATCGACCATGTCCTCGATCGCGACCACCTGGCCCTCCGGCACCTCCGCCATGCCGTGGTCGGAGACCACGACGATGTCGGTATGGGCGCGCGCGCCGGAGCGCTCCAGCCGCTCGAGCAGCGCGCCGATTGCCGCATCCACCTCGCGCAGCGCCGCATGCAGCTGCGGCGAGCGCGGCCCGTGCGCGTGGGCCGCCGCGTCGGGATGCTCGAAGTACAGCGTGGCGAGGCGCGGCCGCGTGGCGGCGGGTTCGGCCAGCCAGCCCGCCACCGTGTCGATGCGCTCGGCGATCGGCCGGCTCTCGTCGTAGGGATGCCAGCGCCGCGGCCGGACCCCGTGCACCGCCGCCTCGCTGCCGGGCCACGACAGCGTCGCGGTCGGCAGGCCGGCCTTCTCCGCCGACACCCACAGCGGCTCGCCTTCCCACCACGTCGCATCGCCCACCGCCTCGCGGTTCTTGAGCGTGAACCAGCCGCTTCGATCGTCCCACATCGTGTTGTGGACGATGCCGTGGCGGTCCGGACGCAGGCCGGTCACGATCGTGTAGTGGTTGGGGAAGGTGAGGCTGGGATACGAGGGGCGCATCCACGCCGCGCGCACGCCTTCGGCGGCCAGACGCTCGAGGTGCGGGGTGTCGCCCTGGCCCAGGAAACCGGGATGCACGCCGTCGAGCGAGACCAGCAGCAGGCTCGTGGCCGGCGCCGGGGCTGGCGAACTCGCGCAGCCCGCGAGCAGGAACAACAGCGGGAACAGCAGACAGCGACAGCGGATCATCGCGCCATCATAGGAAACCGCCACGAGCGGCGAAATCTTGACGTATGCGCGCGCGCCTGCATCACCACGCTGACAGCGGTCTGAACCCGCGTGCGGCGTGGCATTGATTGCGCAGTGGCGTGCCTTATGTTGTGTGGTGGCCGTTTCCCGGCCGCGATCCTTCTGGAGGTCCCATGTCCCGTCACCTGCTGGCCGCGCTGCTGGCCGCCGCCACGCTCTCGCTCGCCGTTCCCGCCACCGCGCTGGCACAGCAAGAGGAGCCGGAAGAGGCCGCCGCTTCGAAAAAGAAGGCCAATCCCGACGAACGGTTCTGCATCCGCGAGACGGGATCGCGCATCACCGCGACCCGCAACCGCGGCAAGAAGGCCGACGAGGAATGCGTGGGCGCCGCCGGGCGCGTGTACACCCGCGAGGAGATCGAGCGCACCGGTTCGGCGGACTTGCGCGATGCGCTGCGCCGGCTGGATCCCTCGATCTTCTGATCGAAACCCGCAGGCGCGCACCAGGACGCCCGGCCCCACGCCGGGCGTTTTCGTTCGTTCCCCAGCCGCGGGCTTGCGGACCGCTGCCGTGGTCGGGCCCGGCACCGGTGCACAGGCGCGGAAGGCGTCGCCCCGGCGGCGATACGCGTGCGGGACGCGCCTGGCGGCAGGTCCGCGACCAGGCTCGCCAGTCGTCGATGCCGACCGCGATGCCTCGGCGACCGCGCGCCGGCGATCTTCGCCGGGTGCAACCCGTCACGCATGGCGGGCATACGGCGGAACCGCCGTCACTCGCGCATCACCGCCACGCGCGCGAGCGGTCAGGCGTCGACCTCGAAGTCGCGGGCCGGCACCAGCCAGCCCGCGCACCCCCGCGGCGCGTGAGACCAGGCGATCGCGGACGGTGCGCCGGCGGCGACGGCTCCGGCCGCGTCCGCATCGGCTCAGGTTGGCTGCTTGAGCCCATCGAGCAGTCTCTCCAGCGATTCGCGGTAGAAGGCAGGGAAGCGGCGGTCGTCGTAGCTGAAGCGACCGGCGCGATACAGCGCGATCAGCCCGTGCGAATGCGCCCAGAGGGTCATGGCGATATCCCAGGCGTCGCCCGCGCGCAGCATCTTGGCCTGCTGCGCCTCGACCACGGCATCGTGGACCACGTTGAACGTCGGCGAGCGCCGCGCGCGGAAGTCGTCGGGGAACCGGCGCGCATCCTCGCGGGGCGCCAGGAACGCGTGATCGAACAGGTGTGGATGCGCCAGCGCGTAGTCGAGATAGATCATCTGGACGGCGATCAGCTGGGCCAGCGGATCGCCGCCGGACCTGCGTGCGTCCCAGTGCCGGGCGATCTCGCTGAAGCTGTCGTCGCCGATGCGCTTGAGCAGGGCCTCGCGGCCGGGGAAGTGGCGGTAGATCGCCATCGGCGTGACCCCGACCGCCTCGGCCACGCGTCGCATGCTGACCGCCGCCGGACCTTCGCGCTCAAGCAGCGCGCGGGCGACGGCGAGGATGCGCTGGGCGGTGTGGAGGCGAGCCATGTCTACAGCGTAGACATTGCGTCGCAAATCCTGCAAACCCTGGGGATTGCAGGGTCCCGGTGCGCCTGGCGCGGTGGCATCGCGCCCGCCCAGCCCGCACACTTTCCAGCCGTGTTCCTTGCCCTGGACGATCGGCATGAGCGACCCGCGCCACGACCCCTCCCGCACCATCCGCGCGCCCCGCGGTACCGGGCTGCATTGCCGCAGCTGGCTCACCGAAGCGCCGTTCCGGATGCTGCAGAACAACCTGGACCCGGACGTGGCCGAACGCCCGCAGGACCTGGTGGTTTACGGCGGCATCGGGCGCGCGGCGCGCGACTGGGCCAGCTTCGACGCCATCCTCGACACGCTGCGCACCCTGGGCGACGACGAGACCCTGCTGGTGCAGTCGGGCAAGCCGGTGGGCGTGTTCCCGACCCACCCGGACGCGCCGCGCGTGCTGATCGCCAACTCCAACCTGGTGCCGCACTGGGCGACGTGGGAGCACTTCCACGAACTCGATCGCAAGGGCCTGATGATGTACGGCCAGATGACCGCCGGCTCGTGGATCTACATCGGCTCGCAGGGCATCGTGCAGGGCACCTACGAGACCTTCGTGGAGATGGGTCGCCAGCACTACGGCGGCGACCTGAAGGGGCGCTGGGTCCTCACCGCCGGCCTCGGCGGCATGGGCGGGGCGCAGCCGCTGGCCGCGTCGCTGGCCGGGGCCAGCAGCCTGACCATCGAGTGCCGCCAGGGCAGCATCGACTTCCGCCTGCGCACCCGCTACGTGGACGAGCAGGCGGCCGACCTCGACGACGCGCTGGCGCGGATCGCGAAGTACACCGCGGCGGGCGAGGCCAGGTCGATCGCGCTGCTGGGCAATGCGGCGGAAGTGCTGCCGGAGCTGGTGCGCCGCGGCGTGCGTCCGGACTGCGTGACCGACCAGACCAGCGCGCACGATCCGGTGCACGGCTACCTTCCTGTCGGCTGGACCGTCGAGCAGTGGCTGGAGGCGCAGCAGTCGGACCCCGAGCGCGTGCGCGACGCCGCCAAGAAGTCCATGCGCGTGCACGTCGAGGCCATGCTCGCCTTCCACGCGCAGGGCATCCCGACCGTCGATTACGGCAACAACATCCGCCAGATGGCCAAGGACGAAGGCTGCGCCAACGCCTTCGACTTCCCCGGCTTCGTGCCGGCCTACGTGCGGCCACTGTTCTGCCGCGGCGTCGGCCCGTTCCGCTGGGTGGCGCTGAGCGGCGATCCGGAGGACATCTACCGCACCGACGCCAAAGTCAAGGAACTGATCCCCGACGATGCGCACCTGCATCGCTGGCTGGACATGGCGCGCGAGCGCATCAGCTTCCAGGGCCTGCCGGCGCGCATCTGCTGGGTGGGACTTGGGCTGCGACACAAGCTGGGCCTTGCCTTCAACGAGATGGTGCGCAACGGCGAACTGAAGGCGCCGGTGGTGATCGGCCGCGACCACCTCGACTCGGGCAGCGTGGCCTCGCCCAACCGCGAGACCG
>JAEXTE010000235.1 GCA_023453655.1 Pseudomonadota bacterium | reverse complement strand
GGGCGCCCCGGCCGACATCCTCAAGGCGCCGCGCTCGCTGACGGGCCAGTACCTGTCGGGCAAGCGCCAGATCGCCATCCCGGCCAAGCGCCACAAGCCCAACCCGAAGATGCAGCTGCGGCTGCTCGGCGCGACCGGCAACAACCTCAAGAACGTCGACCTGGAGATCCCGTCGGGGCTGTTCACGGCGATCACAGGCGTCTCCGGCTCGGGCAAGTCGACCCTGATCAACGACACCCTGTACGCGCTGGCTGCCAACGAGATCAACGGCGCCTCGCACACCCCGGCCCCGTTCCGCGAGATCCAGGGCCTGGACCTGTTCGACAAGGTGGTCGACATCGACCAGTCGCCGATCGGCCGCACCCCGCGCAGCAATCCGGCCACCTACACCGGCCTGTTCACGCCGCTGCGCGAGCTGTTCGCCCAGGTGCCGGAGGCGCGCGCGCGCGGCTATTCGCCGGGCCGCTTCAGCTTCAACGTGCGCGGCGGCCGCTGCGAGGCCTGCCAGGGCGACGGCCTGCTCAAGGTCGAGATGCACTTCCTGCCCGACGTGTACGTGCCCTGCGACGTCTGCGCGGGCAAGCGCTACAACCGCGAGACGCTGGAGATCCTCTACAAGGGCTACAGCATCCACGACGTGCTGGAGATGACGGTGGAGGACGCGCTGGCCCTGTTCGAGCCGGTGCCGTCGATCGCGCGCAAGCTCGAGACCCTGGTCGACGTCGGCCTGAGCTACGTCAAGCTCGGCCAGCCGGCGACCACCCTCTCCGGCGGCGAGGCGCAGCGCGTGAAGCTGTCCAAGGAGCTCTCGCGCCGCGACACCGGCCGCACGCTCTACATCCTCGACGCGCCCACCACCGGCCTGCACTTCCACGACATCGAGCACCTCCTCGCCGTGCTGCACAAGCTGCGCGACGACGGCAACACGGTGGTGGTGATCGAGCACAACCTGGACGTGATCAAGACCGCCGACTGGGTCGTGGACCTGGGGCCCGAAGGCGGGCACCGCGGCGGCACCATCATCGGCAAGGGCACCCCGGAGGAAATCGCGCGGCTCCCCGCCTCGCACACCGGCCGCTTCCTGGCCCGCACCCTCGGGCTGGACGCCAAGCCGGCGCGGCGCCGGTCGGCCGCCTGATCCGCCGTTTCCATCGCATCGCCCGAGTCGCGCACCATGAGCCTGGACAACCGCACCGCCCTGTTCCGCCTGCCGATCGAACTGCGCTGGCGCGACCTCGACGCCTTCAACCACGTCAACAACTCCAACTTCATGACCTACCTGGAGGAGGCACGGATCCGCTGGTTCGAGTCGCTGGGCGAGCCCTGGCTGACGGACGCGTTCGCACCGCTCCTGGCCGCGGTGCAGATGAGCTACCGCACGCCGATCCCGTATCCGGCCCGGGTGGTGGTCGAACTGTTCGCCGACCGCGTGGGCACGACCAGCGTCACCATTGGCCACCGGATCTGCAGCGACGACGGCACCGTGCTGTACGCCGACGGGCACGTGGTGATCGTGTGGATCGACCGGGCCAGCGGACGCCCGACCCCGCTGCCGGCGGCCGTGCGCCGGATCGCGGGCGGCTGACGCGGCGTCGCGCTCAGGCCTTTTCGCGGCCGCCCTTCACCACGGCAAGCCTGCTCCAGCGCGCCTCCGGGCGCGCCTCGTGCAGGCCATGGCGGAGCATCAGCCGGTACAGGGTGACGCGCGAGATCCCGAGTTCGTCCGCGGCCGGGCCCACGCGCTGGTCGTTGCGGGCCAGCGCACGCTCGATGGCGGCGCGCTCGCCCTCGCGCCGGGCCAGCTCGATGGTCACGCCGCCGCACGGTGGCGGCTCGCCGTCCTCCAGCTGCAGGTCGCGCGCGGAGATGTAGCAGCCCTCCGCCATCACCATCGCCTCGCGCACCCGGTTGATCAGTTCGCGGACGTTGCCGGGCCAGGGGTAGCCCTGCATGGCACGCAGGGCGCAGGCCTTGAAGCCCTTGGGCCGGCTGGGCACCTCGCCCGCGTGCCGCTGCAGCGCGTGCTGCGCGATCATCGCGATGTCGCCGCCGCGCTCGCGCAGGGCCGGCATCCGCAGCTCGATCACGCGCAGGCGATGGTAGAGGTCGGCCCGGAACCGTCCCTCCGCCACCGCCGCCTGCAGGTCGACGTGGGTCGCCGACACGATCCTCGCGTCGACCCGGATCGATTCCCTTCCGCCCAGCCGCTCGATGCTGCCCTCTTCCAGGAAACGCAGCAGCGCCGACTGCGACTCCATCGGCAGGTCCGCGATCTCGTCCAGGAACAGGGTGCCGCCATCGGCCTGCTCGACCCGGCCCAGCTTGCGCTGCACCGCGCCGGTGAACGCGCCGCGTTCGTAGCCGAACAGCTCCGACTGCATCAGGCTGTGCGGAATGGCGCCGCAGTTGATCGCCACGAACGGCATGCCGCCGCGGCGCGACTGGCGATGGATGGCGGCTGCGGCGAGCTCCTTGCCGGTGCCGGTCTCGCCGGCCAGGAACACGGGCGCCTCGCTGCGCGCGGCCTTGCGGATCCGCTGCGCCAGGCGCCGCATTACCTCGCTGGCGCCCACCATGCCGGCGATCGGCTCGACCTCGGGGCAGGTCGACACCAGGCCGCCGGGCAGCCGCGCCATTCCCAGCGCGTGGCCCAGCACCACCGACAGCGTGCCCGGCTCGCAGGGATGGACGACGTAATCCCGGCAATAGCCGTGCACGAGCCGGCCCAGCGCCTCGCAGTCCGGCTGCCGCACCTGCAGCACGGCCACCCACTCGAGGGCCGGGTGCGCCAGGGCCTGGAGCAGCGCGGGATCGCCGGCCAGCGCGGCAGCGTCCGCATCGGCCACGCCGCGCAGGTCGAGCAGGCCCACCCCCGGCGCACCCCGCAGCGGCAGCAGGTAGTGCCGCAGCCGGGCGACGGCGCCCCTAGCGGCCACCTGCCATCCGATGCCGCGCAGATCGCCTTCGAGCAGGCCGCCGTCGTCGAACAGGTGCGGCTGCAGATGGACCAGGGTGCGCGTTTCGGGTTGCGACATGCGGGACCACTCCCCGCATCCTCCCCCTGGCGGATGCCTGTTCCTGTTCTTGTTGTTGTCATCCGAACGCGGGCAGTCGCCGGCGGCGGACACGGCGGCCTGCACATCGCTGAACAGCCACGCGCGGTCGCCCGGCGTGGCCACCACGACAGGCGACTGCGGAATCGCTGCTAGAAGCTGATGGGCATGCGCACGGCGAGCGACACGTCCGGCGTGTCGCGGGTGACGCCGACGCCCAGCGCGACGTTGAGGCTGGCGCGCTCGCTCAAGCGGTAGGAGCCGCCGATCACCAGGGTACCGAGCACCACGCGCACCGCGCCGGGCGCGTCCTCGCCGTTCTGCTTGGTGCGGTCGACGATGCTCTGGTCGTAGCCGAAGCTCACCGCGGCGCGCTCGTTGAGCGCCAGGCCCATGCCGAAGTTGAAGCCGATGATGTCGCCTGCATCGATCGTGCCCAGCAGCTCGGTGGTGGTCTGCGGATAGCCCTCGGGCGCTCCCGACAGCACGGTCCTGGACACGTTGTCGCGCTCGAAGTTGTGCAGGTAGCTCAGGCTGCCGAAGAACACCACCGGGTCGGAGGCGTACAGCCAGGTGACGCCCGGCTGCAGCGCGGCGAAGCCGCTTCCGGTGGGCAGGTCCAGCGGCAGTCCGGTGCCGGTGGCGTTGGCCACGCAGCGCGTCACGCAATCGGTCACCACTTCGAACAGGTCGCGGCCGGTGCGCGTCTTGTAGCGCAGCCACAGGACGTAGAAGGGCTTGTCGGCGGCGCCCTGGTCGAGCTGGTAGCGGGCGGTGAGTTCGATGTCGCCCAGGCCCTTGCCGTCGGCCTGGAAGACGGCATCCTGCGCGGAGCCGGTGAAGATCTCGCGGCTGACCGTGTCGCTGCTGATGTAGGAGAACGGCACCTTCGCCTCCAGTTCGAAGCGACCGCCCAGTCCGTAACGCGCGGCCACCGCGGCAGTCAGGCTGGTGGTCTTGACCTGGCGCACGTCGATCAGGCCGATCAGGATCGCCGGGATCACGGTGTAGCCCACCAGGGCCACGCGATCGTTGCTGGAATAGCCGAACTGCAGCGAGGGTTCGAGCACGAGCTTGCCGGCCGGGGTCAGCACTCCGGGCTGCTCGAAGATGCGCGCGACTTCCGGAGGCCGCTCCTCGGGATCCGGTGGCCGGCCGACCTGCGTGTCCGCGGCTGCCACCGCGTCGCCCTGCGCGGCGACGCCGGCGTCCGCCTCCGCCGTCGGGCCGGGCGCGTGCACCGCCGCTGGCTGTCCCGCGACCAGCGGCAGCACCGGGGCCTGGCTGTTCCCGCGCGCGCGCAGCGCCTCCAGGCGCGCGTCCGCGAGGTCCTGTTCGAGGCTGTCGAGCACCGCCTGCTGCCGGGCGACCTGCTGCTGCAGTTCGCCGATCCTGCGGTCCTGCTCGGCCATCCGCGCCTCCATCCGGCGCAGGAGATGGGCCGGGTCGCTGCCCTGCGCGCAGAGCGGCCCGGCCAGCAGCAGCGAGCAGCCGGTCAGCACGGCCAGGGCCGTGCGCTGGGGAAACGCGGTGCGCGTGCAGTGAACGGTGGGAATGGATCGGATCGATCGAACGTTCATCGCGTACGTCCCTGTCGCATGGGTTCGCCTAGAGGCCGCCGACGGAAGCGGCGGTCGCCGCCTGCAGCGTCCGTGCGGTGTTCAGTGCCTGCAGCATGTCCAGCCCGCTGGAGCTCGCATCCAGCGTGCTCCGTACCTGGATGCGCTGGCCATCGAGGGCGTTCTGGACGACCAGGCCGGCGCCCGCCGCCTGCACGGCATCGCCGCCGCCGATGCGCACCCAGTGCGTGCGGCCCAGGGCCGCCAGCTGGCCCGCCTCTTCCGCGCTGATCCGGCTGACGTCGGCGACCTGCACGCGCAGCGCCGAAACCAGTTCGCCATTGACGTGCACAGTGCGTTCGAAACCGAACGACACGTGCAGCCCGGAGGGCAGCTGGAAGCCGCCGCGTTGCGCGTCGAGTTCGCCGCGGCCGAGCCGTGGCCATGAGGCCAGGTCGGATGCGGACGCATCCGCCGCCCGGGCGGGCATGCACGCCATCAGCCAAGCGACCAGGACCAGCACCAGCGCTGCGTGCGTCTTCATCAGATGTCTCCGGGTCCGCGGCGCGGGATCACGATCTCGCGCAGGCCCTGCCGCTGGATCGCCGTGTGCAGCGGGGCCGACGGCGCCAGGTTCCAGTCGCGAGCCTGGTTGAAGCTGGCCAGCTCGCGATGGCTGTGCACCACGAACAGCACGCGGTTGTCCCACAGGCGGTCGAAATCACGGCGTGGAATCGCCCGGGAACCGCGCGCGGGATCGGCGACCAGCACGCGGCCCTGCCGCAGGCCGCGCACCACCACGAAATGCCGATAACCCCGGTCGTTGATGAGCACGATCGCAGGCAGGCCCTGCTCGAGCAGCTTGTCCAGCGGCACCTGGAAACCGTCCGCCTGGAATCCGCGCGTGGCCAGGTAACGGCGCATGTCCAGCAGCGAGAAGCCTTCGGCGCGGATGCGCGCCTGGTCGCCGCTGGCATACATCCGGCTGAACACCTCGGCCTCGTCGACCGCGACGCCGTACTGGTAGGTCAGCAGGGTCGCGACGGCGGCCGAGCCGCAGCTGAAGTCGTACTGCTGGCGCACGGTGGTGCGGAAGCGCGCTTCCTTGAGGCTGGTGACGGGGACCGAATAGCCGCCGCCGTGCGGCACGCGCAGGTCGATCGCGCGGGCCGGGGCCGGAAGCGCCAGCAGGCCCGTCAGCACCACCGGCAGCCACGCGCTTCGCATCACGGGCCGCCGAAGCGCACGTTGACCGAGGTGCCGTTCTGGATCAGCACGTTCGATCCGCTGTTCTGGATCACGGTGTTCAGGCCGGCGGCATTGGCGAAGGCGCCGCCGTCGATCCTGTTGTCGCCGGCGACGACCTGGCTCGCGGTATTGCCCTCGACCGCGCCCTGGTTGTCGACCTCCACCGTGACCTGGCTGTCGCCGCCGCGCAGCCCGGCCAGGGCATCCGTGGCGAGCGCCGGGCCCAGCCCGGCATGGCGCGCCACATCGGCCGCCTCCACCGGTGGCTGTGCCGCCATGGCGGGAAGCGTCGCGGCCGCCAACGCCAAGGCCAGGGCGAGAGGCCGCACAAGGTGTGCGTACATGGATCCTTCCTCCTGCCGCGGCGCGCGCCGCAGCCTGTGCTGGAAC
>JAEXTE010000259.1 GCA_023453655.1 Pseudomonadota bacterium | reverse complement strand
GGCTCGAACAGGGCCAGCGCATCCTCCACCGTCATCTCCAGCACGTCGTGGATGCTGTAGCCCTTGTAGAGGATCTCCAGGGTCTCGCGGTTGTAGCGCCTGCCCGCGCAGACGTCGCAGGGCACGTACACGTCGGGCAGGAAGTGCATCTCGACCTTGAGCAGACCGTCGCCCTGGCAGGCCTCGCAGCGGCCGCCGCGCACGTTGAAGCTGAAGCGGCCCGGCGAGTAGCCGCGCGCGCGCGCCTCGGGCACCTGGGCGAACAGCTCGCGCAGCGGCGTGAACAGCCCGGTGTAGGTGGCCGGATTGCTGCGCGGGGTGCGGCCGATGGGCGACTGGTCGATGTCGACCACCTTGTCGAACAGGTCCAGGCCCTGGATGTCGCGGTACGGGGCCGGGGTGTGCGAGGCGCCGTTGATCTCGTTGGCGGCCAGCGCGTACAGGGTGTCGTTGATCAGGGTCGACTTGCCCGACCCGGATACGCCGGTGATCGCGGTGAACAGGCCGGACGGAATGGTCAGGTCGACGTTCCTGAGGTTGTTGCCGGTCGCGCCGAGCAGGCGCAGCTGCATCTTCGGGTTGGGCTTGTGGCGCTTGGCCGGGATGGCGATCTGGCGCTTGCCCGACAGGTACTGGCCCGTCAGCGAGCGCGGCGCCTTGAGGATGTCGGCCGGGGCGCCCTCGGCCACCACCTCGCCGCCGTGCACGCCGGCACCGGGGCCGATGTCGACCACGTGGTCGGCCAGGCGGATGGCGTCCTCGTCGTGCTCGACCACGATCACCGTGTTGCCGAGGTCGCGCAGGCGGGTGAGGGTGCCCAGCAGGCGCTCGTTGTCGCGCTGGTGCAGGCCGATCGAGGGCTCGTCGAGGACGTACATCACGCCCACCAGGCCGGCGCCGATCTGGCTGGCCAGGCGGATGCGCTGCGCCTCGCCGCCCGACAGGGTGTCGGCCTTGCGCTCCAGGGTGAGGTAGTCCAGCCCGACGTCCACCAGGAAGCCCAGGCGCTCGTTGATCTCCTTGACGATCTTGGTCGCGATCTCGCCGCGCCAGCCCGCCAGGTGCAGGCCGGCGAAGAAGGCGCGCGCCTCGTCGATGGGCAGCACCACCAGGTCGGACAGCGGGCGGTCGTCGACGAACACGTTGCGTGCGGCCCGGTTCAGGCGCGCGCCGCCGCAATCGGTGCAGGCGCGTTCGCTGATGTACTTGGCCAGTTCCTCGCGCACCGCGGCCGACTCGGTCTCGCGGTAGCGGCGCTCCAGGTTGGGCACGATGCCCTCGAAGCGGTGTTTGCGCTGGGTGCGCCCGCCGGCGTCGGTGATGTAGCTGAAGGTGATGGTGGTGCCGCCGCTGCCAAACAGCACCGCTTCGCGCGATTTCTCCGGCAGGTCCTGCCAGGGCGTGTCGACGCTGAATCCGTAGTGCCTGGCCAGCGACTGGATCAGCTGGAAGTAATACGCGTTGCGCCGGTCCCAGCCCCGGACCGCGCCGGCGGCCAGCGACAGCTCGGGGTGCACGACCACGCGCGTGGGGGCTAAGAACTGGGAGACGCCGAGGCCGTCGCAGGGCGGGCAGGCGCCCTGGGGCGAATTGAACGAGAACAGGCGCGGTTCCAGTTCCGGCAGCGCGTACTCGCACACCGGGCAGGAGTACTTGGAGGAGAACAGCAGCGGCGCGGCGGCCTCGTCGTCCATGGACTGGACCGAGGCCATGCCCTCGCCGAGCTTGAGCGCGGTCTCGAACGACTCGGTCAGGCGCTGGCGCAGGCCGGCGGCGGATTCCTCGTCGGCGCTGCGCACCTTGAAGCGGTCGATCACCGCTTCGATGGTGTGCTTCTGGCGCAGGGCCAAGGCCGGTACGGCGTCGATCTCGTGCAGGACGCCATCCACCCGCACCCGCACGTAGCCCTGGGCGCGCAGCTGCTCGAACACCTGGGCGTGCTCGCCCTTGCGTTCGCGCACCACCGGGGCAAGCAGCATCCAGCGGCGCTCCGGGTCGAGCGCCAGCACCTGGTCCACCATCTGGCTCACCGTCTGCGCCTCCAGCGGATAGCCGTGGTCCGGGCAGCGCGGCAGGCCCACGCGGGCGTACAGCAGGCGCAGGTAGTCGTAGATTTCCGTGATGGTGCCCACGGTCGAGCGGGGGTTGTGGCTGGTCGACTTCTGTTCAATCGAGATCGCCGGGGACAGGCCCTCGATATGGTCGACGTCCGGCTTCTCCATCACGCTCAGGAACTGGCGCGCGTAGGCCGACAGAGACTCGACGTAGCGGCGCTGGCCCTCGGCGTAGATGGTGTCGAAGGCCAGCGACGACTTGCCCGACCCGGACAGGCCGGTGAAGACGATCAGGCGGTCGCGCGGCAGGTCGAGGTCTACGTTCTTGAGGTTGTGGGTGCGGGCACCGCGAATGCGGATGGTGTCCATCGCCATCGGGACGGGATTCCGTGTGGGGGCTGGGGGCGGGGCGGCCGGGGAGAACCGGTCAGCCTAGCGAGCCGCCGATATGGGGGCAAATGCGGCGGAAGCCAGTTTCATGATTGGCCGTCTCAGGCTGTGAGACGGTGCAAGCCGGGGAGGTGGGAGCCGAAGCCAGCCGTTCGTCCGGGTCAAGCCGGAGGTGGTTGAAAGTTATACGGTTGTTAACATGCCCTTCACGGCGATAAACCTAAGCTGCCGCCGTGCGTTCAGTCAGCAGTTCTGGGGCTGGGCAGGACAGGGCGCCGGACGTCGCACCAGTGGGACACGGGGTCGCAATCTGAATGGGAAGTCCTTTCAAGGAACCGGAAATGACGAAGACGAAACTCCTCACCCTCGCGCTGCTCGGCAGCCTCGGCCTGACGCAGGCCGCGTCCGCGCAGGAATTCGATGATCGCTGGTACCTGACCGGTTCGGTCGGCTTCAACCTCCAGGACGAGGACCGCCGTACGGACGACGCGTACGCGCTGGGCCTGGGCCTGGGCAAGTTCATCAGC
>JAEXTE010000054.1 GCA_023453655.1 Pseudomonadota bacterium | reverse complement strand
GGGCGTTGTTGCGGGTGCGGTTCGGATCGTCGGGCGCGCTGGTCTGGCCGGTATACGTCGCGCAGCCGGCCAGCATCGAGCCGGCGAGGATGGCCGAAATGGCGATCGCGGTCTTGTTGCGCATGGGGCGTCTCCTGCGGGCGGCTGTCCCGCGTCATCAATGGGGCGCACAGAAAAACATGCTGAACGACAACGGTGGGTGACGGACTCGAGCCGCGTGAAGGGCCCCCTTGAAATCCGTTCAGGAAACGCCGGACACCCGCTGTCCGGGCCCCGTCAATCGCCCTCGCCCATCGCCCGGTATGCCGCCAGCGCCGCTTCGCGACCACGCGCCAGGTCGACCATCGGCTGCAACGGATAACCCGGGGCCGCGCTCCGGACGCGTGCCGCGTCCCGCCACGGCGCATGGCGTATCGGAGGCGGCAGCGGCGCCAGTTCGGGCAGCCAGCGCGCGATGTAGCGGCCGTCGGGATCGAACTTCTGCGCCTGGATCACCGGATTGAACACCCGGAAGTACGGCGCGGCGTCGGCGCCGGTGCCCGCCACCCACTGCCAGCCCAGGGTGTTGTTGGCGAGGTCGGCGTCGACCAGGGTCTCGTGGAACCAGCGCGCGCCTTCGCGCCAGTGCTGGCGCATGTGCTTGCACAGCCAGCTGCCCACGACCATGCGCACGCGGTTGTGCATCCAGCCGGTCTGCCACAGCTCGCGCATGCCCGCGTCGACGATCGGCACGCCGGTGCGGCCATGGCGCCAGGCGTCGAGCAGACGCTGCTCGGGCCGCGCCCAGGCGAAGGCGTCGAAGCGCGGATTGAAGTTGTGCGCCAGCGTTGCCGGGAAATGGTGCAGCAGGTGCCAGGCGAACTCGCGCCAGCCCAGCTGGCGGATGAAGGCGTCGATGTCCGCGCCGGTTCCGGCGCGGCGGTGCGCCTCCAGCGCGGCAACCACGCGCCAGGGCGCGATCTCGCCGAAGTGCAGGTGCGGCGACAGGCGCGAGGTGCCAACGCGGTCGGGCCGCTCGCGCTGTTCGCGGTAGCCGTGCAGGGCGCCGTCGCAGAACACCTCCAGCGCCTCGCGCGCACCCGCTTCGCCCGGCGTCCAGTGCTCCCAGAAAAGCGCATCCCAGCCGCGCCCCGGCGCCAGGCGCAGTGCCGGAAGCGGAATGCCGTCGGGATCGCCATCGAGGTCGGGCAGCGATGCCGGCGCGTTCCAGGGCGCGGGCGCGCGCCAGTCGGCCAGCGCCGCCCGCCAGAACGGCGTGAACACCCGGTATGGCCCGCCCTGCTTCGTCGCCAGGGTCCAGGGTTCGAACAGCAGCGCCCCGTTGAAACTCTCCACGCGCAGCCCCTGCTCGCGCAGGCTGCGCTTGATCTGCGCGTCGCGTCGTTCGATGGCCGGTTCGTAGCGGCGCGTCCAGTACACCGCCTCGGCATCGCAGGCCGCCGCGATGCTGCCCAGCACCTCCAGGCTGGGTCCGCTGAAGATGCGCAGGCGCGAACCGCGCGCGCGCAGGTCGGCGTCGAGCGCCGCCAGCGAACGGTGGCGCCATGCGTCCGACGCCGCGCCCGGCCGCCAGGGGTCCTCCTCGTCCGGTGCGTGGATGTAGACGCATACCGGCACCTGGCCGGCGTCGAGCGCGGCGCGCAGGGCCGGCTGGTCGTCCAGCCGCAGGTCGTTGCGGAACCACACTAGCGCGTTGGCCATGTCGCGGGATCCTGCCTGTCGGGTGTCAATGCGCGGAGTCGGCGCCGCCGCGATACTCGCGCGGAATGCGTTCGTTGAGCTGGACCAGGATCTCGTAGGGAATGGTGCCGGCGCAGCGCGCCACGTCCTCGACGCTGATCGCCTCCGGGCCCTGCCGCCCGACCAGCACCACCTCGTCCTCGTTCCAGGCGCTGTGCGCGCCGATGTCGACCATGAACTGGTCCATGCATACCCGCCCCGCCAGCGGATGGCGCCGGCCCCGGATCAGCACCTCGCCGCGCGAGGACAGCGCGCGCGGCCAGCCGTCGCCATAGCCCACCGGCACGGTCACCACGCGTGTATCCGAGGCGGCGGTCCAGGTTGCACCGTAGCCCACGGTGCTGCCGGCGCGCACCACCTTGAAGTACACCACCTGGGAGACCAGCGACAGCGCCGGCCGCACCGCGACCGCCGGCCTCGATGCCGGATCGGGCAGCACCCCGTAGAGCAGGATCCCGGGGCGCACCATGTCCAGCCAGGTCCCGGGGAAGTGCAGCACCCCGCCGGAATTCGCCAGGTGGCGCAGCGGCATCGGGGCGCCCAGCCGGTCGAAGTGCGCGCAGGCCTCCAGGAAACGCTCCAGCTGCAGCGCGGTCATCGGCGAGTCGGGATCGTCGGCGCAGGCAAGGTGCGAGTACACGCCGACGGTCTCGCACCACGGCGAACGCACCGCAGCCTCGACCAGCGCGCCGGCCGAGGCGGCGTGCACGCCGATGCGTTCCATCCCGGTATCGATCTTCAGGTGCACGCGCGCGCGGCGGCCCAGCGTCCGTGCCGCTTCCTCGACCTGCCCGAGCTTGGACAGCGAGGACACGGTGAGCTCCAGGTCGTGGACGATGAACTGCGCCACCTGCGGGCCGAAGATTCCGCCCATCACCAGGATCGGCAGCGTCACGCCGGCCTGGCGCAGGGCGATACCCTCCTCCACGAAGGCCACCCCCAGCCGCGTGGCCCCGGCCGCCTCCAGGTGCCGGGCAACCGGCACCAGGCCGTGGCCATAGGCGTTCGCCTTGACGATGGCCATCACCGGCACGCGCACGTGGTCGGCGATGGCGCGATGGTTGGCGGCGATGGCGTCGAGGTCGACCAGGATCCGGCTGGGCCGGCCCACCGCGGCCGGCGAAGGCAGCCGCGCCGGGTCGCCGTCCGGGGCGGCTGGAACGTGGAGATGGCCGGGCGGGCGCGACATGCCGCGCATCATATCCGCGGCCGGCGCCATGCCCCATCATCGCGCGCTGGCCGTGGCCGGCGCATGGGCCCGCTACTCGAAGCTGCCGACCGAATCGTGGGCCAGGTTGTCGAAGCGCGTGTACTCGCCGAAGAACTTCAGCTTCACCGATCCGGTCGGGCCGCTACGCTGCTTGCCGATGATGATCTCGGCCAGGCCCTTGTCGGGCGAGTTTTCCTTGTTGTAGTACTCGTCGCGGTAGATGAAGATGATGATGTCGGCGTCCTGCTCGATGGCGCCCGATTCGCGCAGGTCGGCCATCACCGGGCGCTTGTCGGTACGCGTTTCCAGCGAGCGGTTGAGCTGCGACAGCGCGATCACCGGGACGTTGAGCTCCTTCGCCAGGCCCTTGAGCGAGCGCGAGATCTCGGAGATCTCGGTGGCGCGATTCTCGCTGTTGCCCGGCACCGCCATCAGCTGCAGGTAGTCGATCACGATCAGGCCGAGGTCGTGCTCGCGCTTGAGCCGGCGCGCCTTGGCGCGCAGCACGTCCGGCGACAGGCCGGGCGTGTCGTCGATGAAGATCTTGGTTTCCTTGATCATCCGGATCGCGCTGGTCACGCGGCTCCAGTCCTCGTCCTCGAGCTGGCCGGTGCGCAGGCGGGTGGCGTTGATCCGCCCGTTGGACGAGATCAGGCGCAGCGCCAGCTGGCTGGCCGACATTTCCATCGAGAACACCGCCACCGCCTTCTTGGTCTTGATCGCGGCGTACTCGGCGATGTTGAGCGCGAAGGTGGTCTTGCCCATGGCCGGACGCGCGGCCAGGATGATCAGGTCGGTCGGCTGCAGGCCGGCCGTCATCTGGTCGAACTCGGTGTAGCCGGTCGGCAGGCCGGTGATGCCGCCGCCGTTGGCGTGCCGCGTCTGCAGCACGTCGAAGGCCTCGGCCATGGCCTTGTTGATCGGGGTGAAGTCCTGGCGCCCGCGCGAGCCGGCCTCGGCGATCGCGAACACCTGCTGCTCGGCCTTGGCCAGGATCTCGGCGCTTTCGCGGCCCTCGGGCTGGAAGCCGTCGTTGACGATCTCGGTGCCGATCTCGATCAGCTGCCGCAGCACCGCCTTGTCGCGCACGATCTCGGCATAGGCCTTGATGTTGGCCGCCGACGG
>JAEXTE010000011.1 GCA_023453655.1 Pseudomonadota bacterium | reverse complement strand
GCGCCTGGCCACGCTGGGCAAGGCGCTGGGTGGCTGCGGCGCGGTCGTCGCGGGCGATGCCGACCTGGTCGACCACCTCGCCGAAACCGCGCGTCCCTATCTCTACACCACCGCGCTGCCGCCGGCGCAGGCCGCCGCCACGCTGGCGGCGGTCAGGCTGGCCCGGCGCGAGCACTGGCGACGCGAGCGCCTGCGGGAGCTGGTCCAGCGTTTCCGCGCCAGCGCCACCCGCCACGGCCTGCAGCTGCTGGCCTCGGAAACGCCGATCCAGCCGGTGCTGTGCGGCGACAACGCGCGCGCTGTGGCGATGGCCGAAGCGCTCGAGGACGCCGGCTACTGGGTCGCCGCGATCCGTCCGCCGACCGTGCCGGAAGGACAGGCGCGGCTGCGCGTGGCCTTCAGCGCCATCCACGAACCCGCGCAGGCCGAGGCGCTGGCCGACGCCCTGGCCCTGGCCCGCGACCGCGCCGACGTCGCCGCCAGCCGCTACGCATGACCCGCAGCGACGTGAATGGCCGCGTCGCGCTGGCGGCGGTCGGCCTGGCGCTGCTGTCCGCGCTGTTCTTCACCATGACCTACGTGCTCAACCGCGCCAGCGCCAGCGGCGGCGGGCACTGGGCCTGGCTGGCCAGCCTGCGCTACCTGATCACATTGCCGCTGATGCTGCCCCTGCTCGCGCGGCGGGGCGCGATGATGCCGGTGCTGCGCGCGATCGCGTCGCACCCGTTGGCCTGGCTGCGCTGCGCCGGCGTGGGCTTCGTGCTGTTCTACGTGATGCTGTCCTACGCGGCCGCGAGCGGGCCGTCGTGGCTGGTGGCGGGCTCGTTCCAGTTCACCGTGATCGCCGGGATGCTGTGCGCGCCCCTGCTGTACCGCGACGCGCGCCGCCGGATCCCGCCGGCCGGGCTGCTGGTGGCGGCGCTGATCCTCTCGGGCGTGCTGCTGATGCAGGTCGGCCACGCCAGCGGCGCGCTCGACCGCGCGGCCTGGATCGCGCTGGCCTGCGTGCTGGTCTCGGCGGTGGCGTATCCGCTCGGCAATCGCCTGCTGCTGCTGCACCTGGAGCGCAGCGGCGAGCCGCTCGACGCTACCCAGCGCGTGTTCGGCATGACCCTGGCCAGCCAGCCGCTGTGGCTGCTGGTGGCCGGCTACGCCGCGCTGCAGTCCGGCCCGCCCACGGCCGCGCAGGTCTGGCTGGCCGCGGGCGTAGCGCTGTCGGCGGGGGTGATCGCCACCATCCTGTTTTTCCAGGCCACCGGGATGGTGCGCGACCAGCCGCTGGCGCTGGGTGCGGTCGAGGCCATGCAGGGCGCGGAAGTGGTGTTCGCGGTGCTGCTGGGCGTGCTGCTGCTGGGCGAGCCCTGGCCGGGCGCGACCGCGCTGTCAGGCGCGGTGCTGGTGCTGGCAGGCATCATCGCCTTCGCCTGGGTGGTCGCGCGGCCGGCTGCCGGAGGCGATGGAACACGCGCGTTGCGTACGGACAAGGGTGCATGAGCAGTTTGCGGATCGAAACGAAGGGGCAGGGGCCCGACCTGGTGTTGCTGCATGGCTGGGCCATGCATTCGGGCGTGTTCTCGGCGCTGGCCGAACGCCTGGCCGCGCGATTCACCGTGCACCTGGTGGACCTGCCCGGCCACGGCGACAGCCGCGACAGCAGCCTGCCGCTGGCGCTGGAGCCGGTGGTCGATGCGCTGGCCACGCGCCTGCCGCCGGCGCTGTGGGCGGGCTGGTCGCTGGGCGGGCTGTTCGCGCTGCATGCGGCGGCCACGCGACCGGCGCTGGTGCAGGGCCTGGCGATGGTCTGCGCCAGCCCCCGCTTCGTGCGCGGCGACGACTGGTCGCTGGGGATGTCGCCGGAGATCTTCCGCGGATTCGCCCTGGGCCTGCGCGCGGACTATCGCGCCACGCTGGAGCGCTTCATCGCGCTGGAGGCGTTCGGCTCGGACGATGCGCGCCACGAGATGCGGGTACTGCGCGACGAGGTGTTCGCGCGCGGCGAACCGGCCGCGCACGTGCTGGCCGACGGGCTGGCCCTGCTGGAAACCGCCGACCTGCGCGCCTCACTGCCGGCGCTGTCGATGCCGACGCTGTGGCTGGCCGGACGCCGAGACCGCCTGGTCGATCCGCGCGCGATGCAGGCCGCCGCGGAGCAGGTGCCGCAGGCGCGGGTGGTGGTGGTCGAACACGCCGGGCACGCGCCATTCCTCACCCATGCGGATGAAGTGGCGGCGGCGTTCGACGGGTTCCTGGACGTGGCGCGATGAACGGGCCCCGCGACCGCCTGTTCGACGCGCGCCAGGTGCGGCGCGCGTTCTCGCGCGCCTCGGCCAGCTATGCCTCGGCCGCCGTCCTGCAGCGAGAGGTCGAAGCGCGGCTGCTGGAATCGCTCGACCTGGTGGCGCTCGACACCGCGCGCCCGCGCGACTGGCAGCCCGCGCTGGTGCTCGACGTCGGCAGCGGCCCCGGCCACGCCGCGCAGGCCATGCGCCAGCGCTGGCCGAAGGCGCGCGTCGTCGCGCTCGACCTCGCATTGCCGATGCTGCGCGCGATGCCCGCGCGCAGCGGCTGGAACCCGCTGCGCAGGCCGGTCGACCGCGTCTGCGCCGACCTGCGCGCGCTGCCCTTGGCCGAGGGCAGCGTCGACGTGCTGTTCTCCAACCTGTGCCTGCAGTGGGTGGACGACCTGCCCGCGGCCATCGCCGGCTTCCGCCGCGTGCTGCGTCCCGGCGGCGTGCTGCTGTGCTCGACCTTCGGCCCGGACACGCTGTGGGAAATGCGCGAGTCCTTCGCCCGTGCCGACGAGGTGCCGCACGTAAGCCCGTTCGCGACCATCGCCCAGTTCGGCGATGCGCTGATGCACGCGGGCTTCCGCGACCCGGTGCTGGACCGCGACGTGTTCGAACGCGGGCACGCCGACCTGGCTGGACTGATGCGCGAACTGCGCGCGATCGGGGCCACCAATGCCCTGCACGCGCGCCGGCATACGCTGACCGGACGCAGGCGCTTCGCCGCCGCGGCGGCCGCCTACGAACCGCTGCGCGGACCGGATGGCCTGCTGCCTGCCAGCTGGGAAGTGATCACCGCGATGGCCTGGGCGCCGGCGCCGGGCGCGCCGATCCGCGAAGGCGGGCACGAGGTCGCCAGCTTTCCGGCGAGCGGGATTCCGGTGCGGCGGCGGGGGTAGGGCAGCGCGGCTGCGTTGCAGGCCCCCACCCAACCCTCCCCCGCGCGCGGGGGAGGCTCAATGCGTCGCTTCGGCGCGCCCGCGAAACCCGCAGCCCGCCGCTCTCCGCAAGCAGCGAGGGCTCAGGCAGCGCATCTGGGCGACGTCCCCATGCAAGGAGGGGCGGTACTCCCACCTCCGCTGTTTCGCACACGGAAGGGCCGAAGTCGTCCCCCCCGCCTGTGGCGTGAGCCTCGACGTTCAGCCCCCCGCCTGCGGGGGAGGGTTGGGGTGGGGGCCACCGGCGCTATGGCACCGATTCACGCCGCGCGCCCTAGACTCCGTCCGGTCTAGTGTCCGGGATGTCCCGATGAAAGCCCTGCTCGCCGCCCTGTGCCTGGCCCTCGTTCCGTCGCTGGCCGCGCAGGCGCAGTCCTCGCGCATCGACCTGTCGGGCATCGATCCGATGCAGGTGCTGGCCGGCGCCAACGACGTGCTGGCGCGCGCGCCGGACGCCGACATCGACCGCCTGTTCAAGGCGGTGCACGCCGCCTCGCGCGACGAGCAGGAGGCGCGCGGGCTGTGCGCCCTGTTCGAGCCGGAGGCCGACCGCAGCCTGGCCGGTCTGCAGCGCGCGGCCAACGCCCTGGGCGAACAGAGCCGCCTGCGCTTCGTCGAGGCCGTCACCGCCGTCGCGCTCAACGGCCTGCAGGCGCCGCCACGCGCCTGGGATCCCGCGGTCGGCGAGCAGGCGCTGAAGGCCGCGACCGTCACCGGCATGATGCTGCACGACGGTTTCCTGCTGGGCCTGTCCAGCACCGGCCGAGATGCCGACAGCCGCCGCGCGCGCTGCACCGCGTTCCGGCAGATGGTCGACGTGCTCGACGGGTTCAGCGTCGGCGACCGCGTCGCCGCCACCCGCTACCTGCTCAGCGAAGGCCTGGCGCGCTACGGCGCAGAACTCTGACGCCACCGTTCCCGCGGCCACGTCTCCCGCCACCGGAAGCGGCCCGTGGGTCGCGATCGATCGGGCATCGCCGGCGTCGTTGAAGCCGCCACCGTTCCGGACGGCGTACCCCGCGCGATGCGCAGGCACCTCGTCGCCCGTGGCCCGTCGCATCGACGATGCGGGCGCTGCCGCCTAACGCTGCGCCTCACGAAGACGCTGCGCCGGCGCCGGCGTCCGCCGCACCGGCACCGGCTGCGCCGCGCGGTGCACGCGCGCCTCCGGCGATGCGGCCGTGGC
>JAEXTE010000007.1 GCA_023453655.1 Pseudomonadota bacterium | reverse complement strand
GGCCCAGGCCGCGGGCGAGGATGCGCTGGCCGGGTTCTTCCCGGCGCTCGCCGGGCGCTGGAGCGAGGCCGCCGCCGAGGGCGCGCTGGCGCCGCTCGACGTGATGTCGCTGCACCTGGACGCCGCGCTGCGTCGCCGCCTGGGCAGCTTCCTGGGCATCCAGGAAACCTCCAACCTGTTCGGGAAGATGCAGCGTGACTATCCGGACCTGGTCAAGGAGATGCTGCGCGTGGTCGCGCCGCAGCGCGTGGCCGACGTGCTGCGGCGCCTGGCCGAAGAAGGCGTGCCGATCCGCAACCTGCGCGACGCCTTCGAGGCGATCACCGATGTCGGCAGCCGCGAGAAGGATGTGGTACTGCTGACCGAGTACGTGCGCGTGGCCCTGAAGCGCGAGATCGCCGAGCGCTGGTCGGACGCCGAGCGCAACCTGCACGTCCTGCTGATCCATCCCGAGCTCGAGGACAAGCTGCGCCAGTCGGTGCGCGTGGCCGGCGGCGCCAGCCAGCTGGCCATCTCGCCGGAGCTGGCCGCGCGGCTGGGCAACGAGGTGCGCGCGCATCTCGCCAGACAGGCGCCGGGCGTCCGCCCGGTGCTGCTGTGCTCGCTCGACGTGCGCCGCCACCTGCGCAAGCTGCTGGAGGTGGACTTCTTCGAACTGCCGGTGCTGTCCTACCAGGAACTCGCGCCGGACCTTCGCATCGTCCAGGCGGGGCAGGTCAATGCCTGAGCCGCGCCGGACGCCGTCCTGTTCCCTGAACTTCCCGCGGATCCCCCCGTCCGCAGGAGCCCGATCCCATGCCATCCCCCAAGACCGCCCACCCAGATCCCAACGCCCATGACGGCGCCGTGCTGCGCATCGTCGCAGGCCTGCATGCCGGCGCCACGCGGCCGCTGTCGCGGCGCGAGATGGTGCTCGTCGGCAGCGGCGACGACTGCGACGTGGTGCTCGCCGACCCCGGCGTCGCACCCCACCATGCGTTGCTGAACATCGTCGACGGCCGTTTCCACCTGCGCGCGCTGGACGCGCCGATGGAACTGCCCGGCGGCACGCTGCATCCGGGCGACCCGGTGGAGGTCGCGCAGGTCCAGCGCGTCGGACTGGGCCAGGCGGCGATCGCTTTCGGTCCTGCCGATGCCGTCGAATGGCTGACGCTCGCCCCGGGCCCCGGCGCGGATGCGCCCCTGGTCCGCCCACGCCCGGCATTCGCCAGCCGCATGCCGCTGATCGCCGGTGTCGCGGTGCTGGCGCTGTCGGCGCTGGCGATCGTCGCGGCGATGATGCCGACCCCCCCACCGGCGGTCGACGTCGAGCATCGCCTGCGCGAACTGGCGCGCGAGTTCGAGGTCACCGAGGTCGACATCCGCCGCGACGTCGACGGCCGCGCGGTGCTGGCCGGCACCGTCGACGACAGCGCCACGCGCGAGCGGCTGGAGTCGCGCATCGCCAGCGAAGGACTCGCGGCAGGCGTGGCCCTTCGCAGCGGCCAGGACCTCGCGGTCGACGTGGCCGAAGTGATGCGCACCGGCGGCTACTCCGTGCGCGCCGAGTACCTGGGCGACAACAACGTGCGCGTCACCGGCGACCTCGGCGACGATCCGGAGGCGCTGCGCGGCTTCATCACGTCGCGCGCGATGGTGGAGACCGGCGTCAACCGGGTCGTGCCGGTCAACCTGCGCGCGCCCGCACCGGACGCCATGGCCGATGCCGGCTCCCCGCGCGAGGGCGACAAGGCGCACATCGTCTCGATCGTGCGCGGCGAGACGCCGCACCTTGTCGACGCGGAGGGCAATGTCTACCACGACGGCGCGCACGTGCCGGGCTGGGGCGAGCTGGTGTCGATCGGGCAGTTCGCCCACGTCATCCAGGCCGACGGCACGCTGGTGAAGCTGACGCCTTCGCCAGCGCCGCCGCCAGCGCCCGAACCGGAGACCGAGCCCGCGGACAACCCTGCGGCAGCTGGTCCTGCCGCCGGCATGGCCGCGGCCATGCCGCTGGCGAGACGCGAGCAGGCGCGTGGCGCCGCCGCGCGCACGATGTGAAGGCGCCCTGCGGTAAACCCTAGGTCACGATTCCACTCCATGTTTATCCGCTACAGTCCCGACGCGACCGCCCGCAGTTGCAAGCGGCCGCCTCCCCCGACTTCCCACCGAGGCTAGGCCTCGCATGCACAAGGAGTCATCGCGATGACGATCCCCACCGACAACAACCTGATCAACCAGTACGTGGGCGTGGCGACCTTCGCCAACGGGCCTTCGGGCGGCACCCGCAGCGGATCCAGCGGCGGCAGCAGCTGGTACGAGGCGATGTCGCGTGCATGGGGGCAGACCCTCGATGCGCAGGCCACCCGCATCACCTCGCTGTCCGACCAGATCGGCACCGGGTCGGACCAGCCATCGCAGATGGTCGCCCTCACCGCGGCCAGCCTGAAGATGCAGTTCATGTCCAACAACGCGGCCACCTCGCAGAACAGCGTGGCCGAGTCGCTGAACGCGGTCGCCAGGAAGCAGTAGGCGCGCGGTCGACGGTGCCCGCGGCGCATCGCGCCGCGGCGTGGCACATGGTGTTTTCCAGCGGCGCCCCGCGGGCGCGATGCCAGGAGCAAACCAGATGATCGATGCAATCCAGGTCGCGGCGATGGACGCGGCAGCCAATCCGGCGGCGGCGCCGGCGCTGCAGCCGCAGGCGGCAGCAGTGGACGTGCGCGAGTTCGCGCAGGCGCTCGAGCGCGCCGGCGGTGCGCCCTCCGTACGCAACGAGCCGGGCGCGCAGGCGGCGGCCGAGGCGACCCCGGTGGGCGAATCGGCGACCGCGAAGATGATGGTCGACGCCTTCGACAACCTCAACGGCGCGGCCACCAGGATCGAGAAGCTCTCGCGCGCCATGTCGGCCAGCGCCACCGAGATGACGCCAGGGCAGATGCTGGAGATGACCATGCAGTGCCACCAGTTCCTGTTCCAGTCGCAGCTCACCTCGAACGTCGCCAACCGCACGTCCGATGGCGTGCAGCAGCTGTTCCGGCAGCAGTCCTGACCTGTCGGAGCCGGTCGATGGATGATTCCCGTTTCCGCTGCGCGACCGCCCGGCTGCGACCGGCCCTGGCCGTTGCCGCCTGCCTGCTGCTGGCCGCCTGCACCAAGGTCACGATGTACGGCGACCTGGAGGAGCGCCAGGCCAACGAGGTCTTCGCGGCGCTCCTGTCGGCCAATGTCGATGCCGAGAAGCGGACCTCGCTGAGCAAGACCGGCTGGGAGATCCGCGTCGACCGCGCCGAATTCGCGCATGCGATGCAGGTGCTGCAGGCGCGCGGGCTGCCGCGCCAGCAGTACGTCTCGATGTGCGACGTGTTCAAGAAGGAAGGCATCGCCTCGTCGTCGGTCGAGGAGAACGCACGCTACCTGTGCAGCCGCCAGCAGGAGCTGGCGCGCACCCTGGCCGCCTATCCCGGCGTGGTCGACGCGCGGGTGCACATCGCCATGGCCCAGCGCGATCCGCTGGGCGGCGAGGACAGCGATTCCTCGGCCTCGGTGGTGATCTTCCAGCAGCCGGGCGCGAACCTCGAGAACCTGCAGACGCGCATCAAGACCGTGGTCAAGGACGGCATCGAGGGCCTGAAGGACATCAACAAGGTCTCGGTCGAGTTCGTGCCGATGCCTGGTGCGCCGGCGGTGCAGCCGCGGCAGGCCACGCCGGCGGCGATGTCGGCGGCCAACGCGACCTCGATCGGCGTGGGCCTGGGCGTGCTGGCCGTGCTTGGCCTGGTCTGGGCGGCCTGGGGCAGGTTCCGGCAGCGGCGCCTGCGCCAGTCTGCGGCCGAGACCGGCAGGCTCTGGAACGGCTGAGGCGCGCATGGCGCTGCAGGCACTCCTTGGCGAACTGCATCCCGGCTGGTTGACCGGCCCGGACCTCGATGCCGACATGGTCGCGCGCGCCGCGACATCGCGCCTGGGCCGGCGGCTGCTGCTGCGGGCGCTTCCGGCTGGCGCGCTCGACGGGCTGTTCGCCCCGGCACCGGGTGCCGGCACCGCGTTGGCCATCCGCCAGCGCTGGCCGCTTGCGCGCCTGCAGCCGCTGGTGCGCGACCTCGGCGTCCTGGCCTACGCGCCGGTGATCCGTGGCGAGGTCCGGCGCGAGCCGGTGCGCTGGCTGCGCCGCAACCTCGGCAACAGCTACCTGCTGGCGCTCGACCGCAGCGTCTGGGACGGCCGCGTGGACAGCGCGATCCATGCGCGGCTGTCCGCGCACTGGGAGTCGCTGCTGGCCGATCCGGAGTTCCTGTCCGATCCCGGCGTGCTGGACGCGGCCCTCGATCGCCAGGGCCGCGGCGAACTGCTGGCCTGGGCGCTGCGCCGCAACCGGCCGCTGGCCTGCTGGCTGCAGCTGCAGCATGCGCCCGAAGACGTCGCCCCTGCGCACCTGCCGGAGAAGGCGCTGCTGGTGGTGGTCTCGCATCACGAGGGCCGCGATGGAGACTAGCGCGCCCACCCGCGACATCGCCGGCCAGGATGCGCCGGTCGTGGAGGCCGCCGGCGGCAGCGTCGCGGTGTTCGAACGCAAGGCATTCGAGCGCGCCTTGTCCGCGCGCGTGCTCAAACCCCAGCACTGGGCCCGGCTCGAGGAGCTCGACGCACTGCTGGCGCGCGTCAATGCGCTGTACGACGAGGTCGAGGCCGGCATCGCCCAGGCGCGGGAGGCCGGGCATGCCGAAGGCTTCGCCGAAGGCCTGCGTCGCGCACAGCAGCAGATGACCCAGCAGCTGACCTCGCTCAACGAGCGTCGCGCGCGGGTACTGGCCGAGGCGGCGGGACGCATTTCCGAGCTGGCCTGCGCGATCGTCGCCAGGATCGCGCCGGGCTTCGACGCCGGCAGCGTGGTGCCGCCGCTGGTGATGCAGGCCGTCGAGGCCGCCCAGGCCGAGCAGTTCCTGCTGATCCGGGTGCACCCGGACGTGCGTGCCTCGGTGCAGTCCGGGCTGGGCGCGGTGCGGCAGGCGCACCCGGCCGTGGGCGTGATCGAACTGGTGGACGACGAGAGCCTGGATCCGCTCAGTTGCGTGGTGGTCTCGGAGGCCGGTGAAGTACGCGCCGGCGTGGCGCAGCAGATCGAGGCGATCCGCACCGCGCTGGCGGGCGTCGGCGCCGGGGCCGCAACGCGATGAACCTGCCGGGCCCGCTGGCGCAGGCGCAGGACGAGGCCTCCCTCGATCCGCTGCTGAGCGCGCTGGCCGGGGTCAAGCCGATCCAGCGCGTCGGCCGCGTGGTCGAGGCGTACGGCACGCTGATCCGGGCCACCGGCCTGAAGGCCGCCATCGGCGAGCTGTGCCACCTGCGCAATCCGCCGGGCGACGGCGATCCCGCCTTCAACCTCGCGGCCGAGGTGGTCGGCGTCTCGCGCCAGCACACCCTGCTCACCCCGCTCGGCGCGCTCGACGGCATTTCCGCCACGACCGAGATCGTCGCCAGCGGACGCCAGGCCTCGGTGCGTGCGGGTCCGGGCCTGCTGGGCCGCATCCTCGACGCGCACGGCGAGCCGATCGACGGCGCGGGGCCGGTGGGGCCGGGCGTGGACATGCCGATCTACGCGGCATCTCCCAACCCGTTGAGCCGCAACCTGATCGAGCGGCCGTTCTCCACCGGCGTGCGCGCCATCGACGCGGTGATGACCGCGGGCGAAGGCCAGCGCGTAGGCATCTTCGCCGTCGCCGGCGGCGGCAAGAGCACCCTGCTGGGCATGCTGGCCCGCGGCGGCGACGCGGACGTCAACGTGATCGTGCTGGTGGGCGAGCGCGGCCGCGAGGTCAACGAGTTCATCCACGACAACCTCGGCGAAGCGGGCCTGGCGAAATCGGTGGTCGTGGTCGCCACCTCCGACCGGCCCGCGCTCGAGCGCAGCCGCGCGGCCTGGGTGGGGACCGCGATCGCCGAGCATTTCCGCGACCAGGGCAAGCGCGTGCTGCTGCTGCTGGACTCGGTGACGCGCTTCGCGCGCGCGCTGCGCGACGTCGGCCTGGCGATCGGCGAGCCGCCGGCGCGGCGCGGTTTCCCGCCGTCGGTGTTCAGCGCGCTGCCGCGGCTGTTCGAACGGGCCGGCAACAACGACGCGGGCAGCATCACCGCGTTCTACACCGTGCTGGCCGAGGACGAGGACGGCGGGGATCCGATCGTCGAGGAGGTGCGCTCCATCCTCGACGGCCACATCGTGCTGTCGCGCAAGCTGGCGGCCGCCTACCACTACCCGGCCATCGACGTGCTCACCAGCCTCAGCCGCACCATGCCGCGCGTGGTCGACCAGGCGCACCTGCGCGCCGCGGGGCAGCTGCGCAAGGCGCTGGCCAAGCACCAGGACATCGAGCTGCTGCTGCAGCTGGGCGAGTACAAGCGCGGCAGCGACCCCGAGGCCGACTTCGCCATCGAACGCATTGGGCCGATCCGCCAGCTGCTGCAACAGTCTTCCGGCGAGCTGGTGCCGTTCGCGCAGTCTTCGGAACTGCTCAGGAAGCTGTTCGCATGAGCGGGCTGCGCCGTCGCTATCCACTGCAGAAGCTGCTGGAGCTGCGTGCGCACCGCACCGGCAAGGCCCGCCTGGTGGTGGTCGAGCGCCAGCGCGCGGTGCGCGACTGCCGCGACGCCTGCGAGCGCATCGACCGGGAGATCGCCGGGCTGCGCGCCGAGCGCGCGGGCCAGCGGCTCAGGATGATGGAGCCGCCGCCGCCCGGCATCCCGTTCCCGCTGGCGCTGGAGCAGCGCGAGGCGCACATCGACTGGCTCGGCGAGCAGGAGCAGGCGGCGCAGCTGCGCCTGCAGCAGGCGCGGCAGCAACTGCAGCAGGCCGAACAGGCGCTGGCCGAGGCCATGCGCGAGTTCTTCCGCGCCAAGGCGCGCGAGGACGCGCTGGAGAAACGCAAGGGCGCCTGGCGCGGCGAGATGCTGGCGCTGGATGCGCGTCGCGAGGAAGACGCCGCGGCCGACCTGGTGCAGGCCGCCCACTTCAGCCGCAGCCGCCATTGAGGAGCGCCGCATGAGTATCGACCGGTCCGGCATCTCGTCGCTGTCCAATCGACCCGCGGGCGATGCCTCGCCGGCGGATGCGGACCGTCCCGGCGAGCGCGTGCGCGAGGCGCCGCCGAAGGAGCAGGTGGACCGCTTCCGCCAGCTGATGCAGCACGGGCGCCAGGAAGGGCGCGTCGGCCCCGAGCGCCTGCCGCAGGAGCAGCGTGCGAAATCTCCCCTGGATGGTCGCCATGCCGCTGCGGCAGCGGCGCAGCGCGCCGACGGGCAGGCCGCCCCGGGTCCGCTCGAAGGGCGCTCCGGTCGCGACGGCGGCACCGACCAGCAAGGCCTGGGGACACACGCGACCGAGGGTGCCGACCTGCTGGCGATGATGCAGGCGCAGGCCGCACTGCGCGACGGCACCGGCCCCGCGCCGCCGGTCGCGACGCCGCCGCCGATGGCCAGTGGCCGGGCGCTGGCCGACATGCTCGAGCGCCACGTGCGCCAGTTCGCCGTCGACGGC
>JAEXTE010000469.1 GCA_023453655.1 Pseudomonadota bacterium | reverse complement strand
GCGCCTGGCTGTGGACCCTGGCCGCGCGCGATGCGCCGGCGCGCGGCAGCCGCGAGCCGGCGCCGGAACTGGACCTGGCCTATCGCGCGATCGTGTCCACGCCAGGCCAGGAGCGCCTGCCGGCGCTGTCGCCGGACGGCGCCACGGTGGCCTTCGCCCAGACCGCGGGCGAGGGCGGCAGCGTCCTGATGCTGCAGACGGTCGGGCAGACCGCGGCCCGGCCGTTGACCGCGCCGGGAGAGGTGGAATCCGACACCGCGCCGGCCTGGTCGCGCGACGGCACGCGGATCGCCTTCGTCCGCATCTCACGCGACAGTTGCCGCTTCATGCTCGTGGCCGCCAGCGGCGGCGAACCGCGCGAGGCGGGTCCCTGCCTGCACGGCAGCTGGTCGCAGTTCGACTGGACGCCCGATGGACGGGGCCTGGTGATGGGGGGTCAGCGCAGCGATGGCGCCGCCGGCGCCGCGCTGCACCGGCTCGATTTCGCGACGGGTCGCTGGCAACCGCTGGCCTACGACGTGGGCGAGGGCGACGTCGACCAGCTGCCGCGTTACTCGCCGGACGGGAGGATGCTCGCGTTCCGCCGCAACCTGTCGCTGGCCGATCTGTGGGTCATGCCGGCCGAGGGCGGGACGCCGCGCCCGCTGACGCGGCTGCGCGGCGACATCCGCGGCTGGGACTGGCTGCCGGACGGCAGCGGCCTGGTGCTGAGCCATGTCGCCAGCCAGTCGACGCTGTGGCTGCTGCGGCTGGAGGACGGCAGCATGCAGGCGCTGCCGCGCCCGCCGGTGGGCAATGCGGTGTATCCGGACGTCGCCGCGGATGCCTGGTCGATGGTGTTCGAGATCGACCAGTCGCGCAGCGGACTGTTCCGCGCGCGCCTGGACGGCGTGGCGGAAGCGGCGCCGGAACCGGTGTTCGCCTCCAGCGGCGTGGACCTGCTGCCCGCGCTGTCGCCGGACGGCCGCACGCTGGCCTTCCTGTCCGACCGGTCGATGGCGGTGCAGCTGTGGCTGGGCGAAGTCGACCAGCCGGAGACGCTGCGGGCGGTCGAGGGCCTGCAGCCGCTGCCGCGGCATGCGCCGGTGTGGTCGGCCGATGGCCGCAGCCTGCTGGTGCTCGGCCGTACCGGGGACGGCGAGCGTCTGTTCGAGGTCGATGCCGGTTCGGGGCGCGTGCAGATGCTGGCCGTGCCGGCCGCTCGCCCGGTGTTCGCCGCCTACGTCGATCGCGCCGACCGCCTGCTGGTCGGCGTGGACGATGGCCGCGGCCGGGTACGTATGGTGCTGTACGGTCGCGAGGGCTGGCGCGAACTCGCCTCGGAGGACGACGTCGGCCTGGCGCGCTACGACGCCAGCTCCGGCGCGGTCCTGTTCACCCGGCCTTCGGCCCCCGGCCTCTGGCGGACCGGCGCGTCGTTGCACGGCAGCGTGCGGATCTCCGACGCGTTACCCGACACGCAGCACTACCGCCACTGGGGCCTGCACGCGGGACGCGTGTATTCGATCGGTCCCGAGTCCGGATGCGCGACCCCGTGGCGCCCGCTGCTGGCACCGGGGCCGGGACGCTGCCTCTTCCGCGAGGGCATGGCCGTCGGCGGCTCGCCGACCGTGGATGCGCAGGGACGCTGGCTCTACCTGGGACTGCCGATGAGCCAGAACGTCGACATCGGCTGGGGCGCGCTGCCGCAGGCGCTGCGCGAACCCCCAGCGGAGCCGTCGAGGGCGGCGCGCACCCTGCCGGAAGTCACGGAAAACGCCGCGCGCAGCATGACTTTCGGATGCGATGCGGCGCGATGTCGGCGCGATTTCGTGCTGGTTTCCTGAGTTTCGGAGCGGGAAGCGTCAAACAGCAGGCTCGATTCCGCACACGGAGACAGCCATGCAGATGCAGACGATCTGGAGCGACCGCGGTGGCATGCAGGCCACCGGTTGCGCATTGCCCGACGACGAGATGCCCACCCTGCTGGCGGCGAGCCGCGGCGGCAGCGTGGCGGTGGTGGACGCCGCCGCCAGCGCCTGGCTGGTGCTGCGCGGCGGCGCCACGCTGGACTGCCGCGAAGGCCGCTTCAGCCTCTGCCGCGGGCAGTGGATCGTGCTGGACCGCGATGCACGGCCGCTGCTGCAGGCGGCGCAACAGGGCCTCGTGCTCGGGTTCGCGCTGCCCGCGCGGCTGCAGGCCATGGCGGCGGCGGAAGGCGGGCTGTTCGCGGGACTCGGCCCGCTCGAGCCCGGCGCGAGCACCGCGGCGCTGCGGCTGTGGCGGCGCTGCGCCAGGTTCCAGCGCAACGCGCGCGGCCAGCAGGAGGTGGCCTGGCTGCACGCGGAGCCGCTGCTGCGGCTGCTGGCGCGGCAGCAGGCGCCGCTGCGCGAACTGATCGATCGTTGCCCGGGGCGCTCGCTGCGGCGCCGGCGACAGGTGTTCGCGCGGATGCAGCGCGCCTGGATGCACCTGGCCGGCAACCTCGACCGGCCGGTACGCATCGCCGAACTCGCCGAGCTGGGCAGCGTGTCGGTCTGGTATTTCACCAAGACCTTCCAGGCGCTGTATGGCGAAGGCCCGCAGGCGGCATCGAGCCGGCTGCGCCTGGCGCAGGCCGCGCGGCTGCTGCGGGGCACGCGCCTGTCGGTGGGCGAGGCGGGCGAGGCCTGCGGCTTCGAGAACAACTGCAGCTTCTCGCGCGCGTTCCGCGCGCGCTTCGGCATGCCGCCGTCGCGCTACCGCCTCGCCGCCACGCCTCACGCGGCAAACCGGACCGGCACGCGCCGGCAAGCGGCCTCCGCGGCTGCCCCGTAACGTCGTTGGTGCGTTAACGCACACATAACGAGATCCGGAGAAATCCCATGACATCCCTGTTCCGATCGCCCCGTCGCAGGCTTGCGGCGCTGCCGATCGCCATTGCCTGCGCCCTGCCCGCGCTACCCGTTGCCGCGCAGGATGCCCCCGACGGCGACACCCAGACCCTCGACCGCATCCAGGTCACCGGCTCGCGCATCCGTCGCGCGGACATCGAGGGCGCGGTCCCGGTGACGGTGATCGACCGCGCCGCCATCGATGCCAGCGGCGACGTGTCCGTGGCCGACGTGCTGCGCGACTCCACCTTCTCCTCGTTTGGCAACTTCCGCCCGCAGTCGGGCAGCAGCGCGCAGGCCACGGCCGACATCGACCTGCGCGGCATCGGCTCCGACCGCACCCTGGTGCTGGTGGACGGCCGCCGCGTGCCCTACGCGCCCTCGACCGGCAACAACGCCGACCTCAACACCATCCCGCTGGCGGCGGTGGAACGCATCGAGATCCTGTCCGACGGCGCGTCCGCGCTGTACGGTTCGGATGCCATCGGCGGCGTGGTCAACATCATCCTGCGCAAGGACTACGAAGGCGCGGAAGTCCGCTACGGCATCGGCGATCCCAAGGTCCGCGGAGGAGACACCGAGGAAGCCTCGCTGGTGTTCGGCACCTCGTCCGACCGCGGCAACCTGATCCTCGGCGCCTCGAACAGCACCCGCGGGATGGTGTACACCCGCGACCAGATCAGCGGCGCGGTGCGCGGCGGCTCGTTCTACGGCAACAACTACTACCTCGAGAGCGCGACCGACCCGGGCGAGGAGGGCGAGCTCGGCGGCGCGCTGCCTGGCTATGCCTGCGACGATCCCAACTTCTGGCGCAACGGCGACAACTGCGTGTACGACTTCAACGCGGTCGCCGCCGACGAGGCTTCGGTCAAGAACCGGTCGCTGTTCGCGCGCGGCAGCCTGCGGATCAACGAGGACTGGTCGTTCTACGCCTCGGGCAGCTACAGCAGCACCGACAGCTTCGGCCGCTATGCACCCACGCCGGGCGCCGTGTACGTGCCCGAGGGTTCGCCCAACGATCCGGTGCCGGGCGATGGCCTGGGCGCCTTCGTCTACCACCGCTACGCGGCGGCCGGCAACCGCGACAACTTCGTCGACAACACCGTCGCCGACATCAACCTCGGCTTCAACTGGCAAGCCACCGACAACCTGTACCTCGACTTCGGCCTGCGCCGCAGCAAGGCCAGGTTCAAGGAGCTGGGCCGCGGCTACATCGTCACGCCGCTGGCCGAGCAGGCGATCGCGGACGGCTCGTACGACCTCTACGACCCGTTCGGCGCTTCCGAGGAAGTGATCAAGGGCTTCACCACCACCACCTCGCGCGACGGCATCTTCGACATCGAGGAGCTGTACGCCAATGCCACGCTCGACCTGTTCGAGATGGGCGGCGGTGCGTCGGTGGTGGCCTTCGGCGCCGAGTACCGGAAGGAGGACTACGCGGACATCTACGACTCGCTGTCCGAGGCCGGCGTGGTGGCGGGTTCCTCCGGCAACTCGGCCGCAGGCTCGCGCGAGATCTACGCCGCGTACGCCGAATGGCTGTTCCCGATCGTCGACAGCTTCGATTTCACCCTGGCCGCCCGCTACGACCGCTACAGCGACTACGGCAGCGACGTCTCGCCGAAGGTGTCGCTGCGCTGGCAGCCGCTGGACAACCTCACCCTGCGCGCCTCGGCCGGCCAGGGCTTCCGCGCGCCGCCGCTGCCCTACGTGCACGGCAAGCGCGCGTTCTCGGCCGAACAGGTCGCCGACTACCGCACCTGCGTGGTAATGGGCTACAGCCCGGCCGACTGCGGCGGCGACGCCAACGGCGACAATATCGCCGACGGACCGGAGAACGAGGACGTCGTGGTGTACCAGGTGGATACCTGGGCCAGCGGCAACCAGAACCTCGAGTCGGAGAACTCGCGGCAGTTCAGCGTGGGCCTGGCCTGGGACGCCACCGACTGGCTGAACCTGACCCTCGACTACTACCGGATCGAGGTCGAGGACCGGATCCGCCAGATCGAGTTCCAGGAGCTGGTCAACTTCGACAACGCCGGCATCCCGTTGCCGACCGGCACCTCGGTGATCCGGCGCAGCAACGGCTCGGTCGCCGAGGTCAACACCGCCTATGCCAACGAGGGCGACCTGGAGACCCGCGGCCTCGACCTCAATATCCGCACCCGCGCCGACCTCGGCGGGGCCGGCCGGCTGGAGAACTGGCTGCAGGTCGCCAAGGTGCTGGACTTCACCGTCACCGACGGCCCGACCGTCAAGGACCGGCTGGGCTGGATCGCCTCGCCCGACCTGCGCGCGACCCTGCGCAACACCTGGACCCTGGGCGCGCTCACCGCGGGCTGGAACCTCAACTACATCGATTCGCAGGAGAATCCGGCGGCCACGCCGTCGTTCGGCTTCATCGGCGGCGGTCCGGGCTCGCGGCTGGGCAGCTACACCACCCACGACCTCTCGCTCACCTACCGGGCGCCCTGGTACGGCAGCATCACGGTGGGCGTGAACAACGCCGGCGACCGCTACCCGGAGCTGATGGCCGTGCGCGGCCGGCCCTGGAACTTCGAGCTGTACGACGCCTACGGGCGGACGGTCTACTTCCGCTACGCGCAGAAGTTCTGACCCGGCTGCCAGGGATGGGCAGTGAGGAAGGCCCCCGGCGACGGGGGCTTTCCGCGTCCAGGGGAGGGGGTACGACCGGACGAGTCCGTCGGTGGGCCGCTGCTGCCCGGGGCGGACTGGCCGGCCGGATCCGGTGTCCGGTCACGACCGCTTGATCGCACCCGTCGTATCGTCGGATGGCGGGGCCAGGGACGGCCCGCCGATTCAGGCGCAACCGGTATAATCGTGGAACCTGAATGGCCATTCGCGGCCAATCGTTCCATAGCCAGAACACCGCGGGAACTTTTCCCCGCCTTAGCAGTCGAAGGTACCGACTGCTAGACTCCTTCCATGGATACGCCCATGACCCAAGCGCTTGTTGCCAACAACCTGCCGGTGCCTGCCTTCACCGGGCTGACCCCGCTCGGTTCGCTGGAAGCCTATATCGGCGCCGTCCACCAGATTCCGGTCCTGTCGGCCGACGACGAGCAGGCGCTCGCGCGCCGCTACCGCGACCAGGAAGACCTCGACGCCGCCCGCGAGCTGGTGCATTCGCACCTGCGTTTCGTCGTGCACGTCGCGCGCGGCTACAGCGGCTACGGCCTGCAGCTCGGCGACCTGATTCAGGAAGGCAACATCGGCCTGATGAAGGCGGTCAAGCGCTTCGATCCCGACATCGGCGTGCGCCTGGTGAGCTTCGCGGTGCACTGGATCCGCGCCGAGATGCACGAGTTCATCCTCAAGAACTGGCGCATCGTGAAGGTCGCCACCACCAAGGCGCAGCGCAAGCTGTTCTTCAACCTGCGCAAGAGCAAGACCCGCCTGGGCTGGCTCAACGCGGAGGAAGTGAGCGCCGTGGCCAAGGACCTCAACGTCTCCGAGCGCGAGGTGCTGGAGATGGAGTCGCGCCTGTCCGGTCGCGACATCGGCTTCGATGCGCCTTCCGACGAGGACGACGACCACGCGCCGCCGGCGCCGGCGGCCTACCTGGTCTCCCGCGACGAGGACCCGGCCATGGCCTACGAGCGCAGCGACAGCGAGGACAGTCAGCTCGAGCTGCTGCGCGAGGGCATGGCCCGCCTGGATGCGCGTTCGCGCGACATCATCAAGCGTCGCTGGCTCGACGCCGACAGCAAGGTCACCCTGCAGGAGCTGGCCGACGAGTACGGCGTGTCGGCCGAGCGCATCCGCCAGGTCGAGGCCAACGCGCTGAAGAAGATGAAGGCGTTGTTCGTCGCCTGACCCGCAGGCATCGTTCCCGAACAGGCCCGGCCTCCGCGCCGGGCTTTTTCGTGTCCGCGATACCCTTTGCGCTCCACTGGCGCCCCGGGACGCGCGTGACGTGACGAGCTTCTGGATCCTGCTGTATGCGATCGGCGCGGCACAGGCCGCGATGCTGGCGCCGGCGCTCTGGCGCCGCGCGGCGAACGCCGCCGCGAACCGCGTGCTCGCGCTCTGGCTGGCGCTGATCGGTTTCGACCTTGCGGTGAAGGCCGCGCACATGGCCGCGCCCGATGCCGGCTTCGCCGCGGCCTTCCGCGTGGCGCGGGTGCTTCCTTTCGCCTATGCGCCGCTGTTTTTCCTGTACGTGCGCGCGCTGGTCGGCGGGCGCTCGCCGCGCTGGCGCGATCTGGTCCACGGCGTCTGGCTGGCGCTGATGCTGGGCTGGCTGTCGATGCACTGGCTGGCCGGCGATCCGCTTCCGGCCAGTGGAGACTGGCGCAGGCTGTGGTTCGATCCACTGCTGTTCTCGGTGGCGCTGGCGTACCTCGTTGCCGGGGCACTGCAGGTGCGGCGCTACGGGCGCTGGCTGCGCAGCCGGCGCTCGGACGCGGACCGGCTGTCGCTGCGCTGGCTGATGGTGATGACCGCCTGCCAGTTCGTGATCTGGGCCATCGCCGGCCTGCATGCGATGGTGGAGCTCGGCTGGGCCGACTATTTCCTCATCTACGCCGCGGTCGCGGCCTGGGTCTGCATCGTGGGGTGGTTCAGCCTCGCGCAGCCGCCGGTGGCCGAACCGATGCAACCACCGCAGGTCGGCACCGGGGCCGCAGCGCAGCCGGACGTGGGCGACCTTGAGGATCCGCGCTTCGACGAGGTCGAGGCGCGTCTGTCGCGGCTGATGTCCGAACAGGCGCTCTACCGCGAGCCGGCGCTGGGAATCGCGCAGGTGGCGCGCCGCAGCGGCTACCCCGAATACCTGGTGTCGGCGGTGATCAACCGGCGCCTGGGCGGCAACTTCTGGGAGTACGTGAACCGCTACCGGGTCGAGGCGGTCCGCGCCTGCCTGGACGATGCCGGCGACCGGCGCAGCATCCTCGAGATCGCGTACGAGGCCGGCTTCACCTCCAAGTCGACCTTCAACAGCGCCTTCAAGCGGCTGGTCGGGCGGACGCCCAGCGACTACCGGCGTTCCCGCGCGGCGCCGGACGGGGCCGGCGCAGCAGCCAGGCGCACACCGCCAGGTTGAACAGCCAGCTCGCCCATGCCGTGCCCACGTAGACCGGCATGAACGGCCAGCCCAGCACGCCGGTGCCCAGCGCGAGCATCACCCGCAGGGTGACGGCGCCGGCGGTCAGGGCCATCGAGTAGGCCATCCAGCGCCGATGCCGGTCGAACCGGCCCGCGACCGCCAGGCGGATGCCGTTCGCGGTCACTCCGAGCCACAGCAGCGAGAGCAGGCTGAAGCCAAGGCGGCTCGGCCATCCACCCTGCGCATGCTGGGCCAGCGACAGGCCCGATACGCCGCCCACCAGGATCGCGGCCGCCGAGAGCCAGCCGCCGAGGCGGTGCAGGGCCGGCCAGCGCCGGCGGATGCCGCCGCTCAGCTGCAGCGGCACCAGCAGCAGCGCCAGTCCCGCGCCGAAGAAGTGCGCGGGCACGTCGAGCCCCGAGATGGCGAACCGCGCGGCGAAGGGATCGCCGCCGCGGACCGCCATGAACAGGTAGGCGAAGGCGTACGCCGAGGTCGCCAGGCAGGCGAGCGAGAACAGCCCTCGGGCGGCGGACAGGGCGAGGGCAGGCAGGTACGGGGCCATGGCGGTCTCCATCGTGGGGATGGAGGCAGCCTGCGCGGTACGCCGGCGTGCGGTCGTCCGGGCCGGCTGGACTGTACGCCGGTGCGCGCCGCGAGCGGTGCGAGCCGGCCGATCCGGACGCGATCAGGCAGGCCGGCGCCCGCCTACCACTTGAACAGCACCAGGCTGATCGCCAGCGCGCCCATGCCGGTCACCAGCCCGTACACCGTCTCGTGGCCCTTGGCGTAGCGCTTGGCCGCCGGCAGCAGCTCGTCCAGGGCCAGGAACACCATCACGCCCGCGATCAGCCCGAACACCGCGCCGAACACCGCGTCCGACAGGAACGGCCGCAGCAGCACGTAGCCGACGATCGCGCCGACCGGCTCGGCCAGGCCGGACAGCAGGCAGGCGACGAAGGCATAGGTCTTGTTGTTGGTGGCGAAGTACACCGGCACCGCGATCGCGATGCCTTCGGGGATATTGTGGATGGCGATGGCGAAGGCCAGCGGCAGGCCCACGCCGGGGTTCTCGAGCGTGGCGAAGAAGGTCGCCAGGCCTTCCGGAAAGTTGTGCGCGGTGATCGCGATGGCGGTCAGCAGGCCGACGCGCTTGACGTAGTCGCGGTTGTGTTCGCGGAAGTAGGGGTCGTCGACCTCGAGCCGTTCGTGCGGGTTCGGCACCAGGCGGTCGATGGTGACGATCAGCAGCACGCCGGCGAGGAACGAGAGCGTGCCCCAGGTGAAGCCAAGCCGGTCGCCGAACTGGGCGCTGAAGGCCGTGATCGACTTGGTCAGGATCTCTCCCAGCGACACGTACACCATCGCGCCGCCGGCGAAGGCCAGGCCGAACGCGAGCAGGCGCGCATTCGGACCCTTCGACGCGAACACCAGCAGGCTGCCGAAGCCGGTCGCCAGGCCGGCCACGGTGGTGACCGCGAGCGCGACCAGCAGGTTCTGCACGGGAACGTCGATCATGCGCGGGCCGCTTGGGGAGACGCGCCATCCTAGCCCAGCCGCCGTGCGTGCGATGAGGGCTGCGCGCTGGCGGGCAATCGTTACTTTGTATCGGAACGATCGTCGCCGCCCAGGATGATTCGCGCCGCGCGCTGGTGGGTCCAGTACGCCACCGACCAGTTGAGCAGCACCACCGAACGGTTGCGGAATCCGATCAGGAAGAACAGGTGGGCGACCAGCCAGAACCACCAGGCGAGCATGCCGGAGAAGCGCAGTCGGCCGAGGTCGACCACCGCGGCCATGCGGCCGATGGTGGCGAGGTTGCCGAAGTCGCGATAGCGGAACGGCGCGCCGTCGCCCCGCCGGCCGTCGAGGCGCGCGCGGATCGTGTCTGCCACGTGCCGGCCCATCTGCTTGGCCGCCGGCGCCACGCCGGGCACGGGACGGCCGTCGGGTCGTGCGATCGCCGCAAGGTCGCCGGCCACGAACACCTCCGGATGGCCGGGAATCGAAAGGTCCGGGCGCACCCGCACACGCCCGGCGCGATCGAGCGGCACGCCCAGGCACTGGCCCAGCGGCGAGGCGGCCACGCCCGCGGCCCAGACCACCGTGCGCGTCGTGACGAACTCCCCGCCGCGCCGGTAGCCGGCCTCGGTGATGTCCTCGACCGGAGCGCCGGTCTGCACCTCGACGCCGAGCTTCTCGAGCTGCGTCCGCGCCCGGTCGGACAGGTCTTCGGGGAACGAGGACAGCACGCGCGGCCCGGCCTCGACCAGGCGGACCCGCGCGCGTGCCGGATCGATGTTGCGGAATTCGCCGCCCAGGGTATGGCGCGCGATCTCGGCCAGGGTACCGGCCAGCTCCACCCCGGTCGGCCCGCCGCCGATGATGGCGAAGCTCAGCCAGGCGTCGCGTTCCGCCGGATCGGTGGCGGCCTCGGCGCGTTCGAAGGCGAGCAGCAGCTTGCGGCGCAGGTCGAGCGCGTCGTCCAGCGTCTTCAGGCCCGGGGCGTGTCGCGCCCAGTGCGCGTTGCCGAAGTAGGCATGGGTCGCGCCGCTGGCCAGCAGCAGATAGTCGTAGCGCAGGCGGCGCACGC
>JAEXTE010000458.1 GCA_023453655.1 Pseudomonadota bacterium | reverse complement strand
CCTCGGCGAGGGCCGGCGCGCGCAGCTGCAGCGGCACCTGCAGCTGGTGCCCGGCCACTGGCCGGTCGCCGCGCTCACCCGTCAGCTCGACGCAGGCGACGCGGCGGGCGCGCTGTGGCTGCGCGCCGATCCCTGTCGCATCCAGCCCGACATCAACGGCGCGCGCCTGCTCGACCATGGCCCGACCCTGGACCTGGACGCGGGCGACGTGGCGCAGCTGCTGCCGGCCCTGCGCCCGCTGTTCGGCGATGCCGGCATGCCGATCGACGCGCCGATGCCGTGGCGCTGGTACCTGCGGCTGTCGCCGTCGACGCCGCTGCCTGCGTTCACGTCGCCCGAGGATGCGCTGGGTACCGATGTCTTCGACCACCTGGCCGGGGGCGACGCCGGCCGGCGCTGGCGCAGCCTGCTCACCGAGGCGCAGGTCGTGCTGCACAACCATCCCTGGAACGCGCACCGCATCGCCGCCGGCAAGCGGCCGGTGAATTCGCTGTGGTTCTGGGGCGGCGGCGTGCTGCCCGACGCCGTGCGCTCGACGCATGCGCGGGTGTACGGCGGCGACGACGAGCTCGCCTGCGCGCTCGCGCATGCGGCCGGCAACGCCGCGCCCTTGCCGCGGCAGTTCGAGGCGGGCGAGGGCAGTGCGCTGTTCGACCTGACCGCGATGCGGGACATCGCCACGCTCGAGCACGCCTGGCTGCGCCCGGCCATGGCCGCGCTGCACGCGGGCAGCATCGGGATGCTGTCGCTGGACACGGCCGACGGCGTCATGTTCGAGCTTCGGCGCGGGCAGCGCTGGCGCTTCTGGCGCAAGCCGCGCGCGGACTTCCAGGCCTGATGTCGCCGCGCATCCGGCGGCGCGAGTGCGGGCCGGTGGACGGCTGGCCGGCCAGCGTGCCGCCGCTGCTGCGGCGCATCTATGCCGCACGCGGCATCGCCGACCCCGCGCACGCGCATCCCCGGCTCGCGCAACTGCCGCCGCCGGACGCGCTGGGCGGACTGGTGGACGCCGTGCGCCTGCTGGCCGACGCGATCCGCCGCGACACGCGCATCCTCGTGGTTGGCGACTTCGACGCCGACGGCGCCACCGCCTGCGCGGTCGCCGTGCGTGGCCTGCGCATGCTCGGCGCGCGCGACGTGGTCCACGCGGTTCCCAACCGGATGCTGCACGGCTACGGCCTGTCGCCGGGCCTGGTCGAGGAACTGGCCGCGCTGCAGCCGGGCCTGCTGGTCACCGTCGACCACGGCGTGGCCTGCCATGCGGGTGTCGCGGCGGCCAAGGGGCGCGGCTGGCCGGTGCTGGTCACCGACCACCACCTGCCGGGCGAGGCGCTGCCGCCGGCCGACGCCATCGTCAATCCCAACCTGCGCGGCGACGCCTTCGCCTGCAAGGCGCTGGCCGGCGTGGGCGTGATCTTCTACGTGCTGCTGGCGCTGCGCGGCCGCCTGCGCGACGAGGGTGCGTTCGACGGCGGGGCGGTGCCCGACCTGTCCGTACTGCTGGACCTGGTCGCGGTCGGTACCGTGGCCGACCTGGTGCCGCTGGACGCCAGCAACCGCGCCCTGGTCGCGGCCGGGCTGCGGAGGCTGCGCGCCGGGCGCGGCTGCGCGGGCCTGCAGGCGCTGATCGAGGTTTCGGGGCGGCGCGCGGAGACCCTGACCGCCGCCGACATCGGCTACGCGGTCGCGCCGCGGCTCAATGCCGCCGGCCGGCTCGAGCACATGTCGCTGGGCATCGAATGCCTGCTCAGCGACGATCCGCGCCAGGCGCGCGAGCTGGCCGGGCGCCTGCACCAGATCAATGCCGAACGGCGCGGCGTGCAGCAGCTGATGGTCGAGGACGCGGAAGCGGCGCTCGCGAGGCTGCCGTCCGCGAGCGGCCAGCCCGCGCTGGCCGCCTGCCTGTTCGACCCGGACTGGCACGCGGGCGTGGTCGGCCTGGTCGCCTCGAAGATGAAGGAGCGGCTGCATCGGCCGGTGATCGCCTTCGCGCCCGCCGAACCCGGCAGCGAGCAGCTGCGCGGCTCGGCCCGTTCGATCCCGGGCCTGCATATCCGCGACGTGCTGGCGGCGGTGGACAGCGCGCATCCCGGCCTGGTCGAGCGCTTCGGCGGCCATGCCATGGCGGCCGGGCTGAGCCTGCGTCGCTCGTCCTTCGACGCGTTCGAGCGCGCCTTCGCCGAGGCGGTGGGCGCAATGCTCGATCCGTCGCTGCTGCAGGCCGAGCTGCTCAGCGACGGCGAGCTGCTGCCGGACGAATTCGACCGCTTCCATGCCGACGCGCTCCGCGACGGCGGCCCGTGGGGACAAGGGTTCCCCGAGCCGCTGTTCGACGGCGTGTTCGACGTGGCCGACTGGCGCGTCGTCGGCGAGCGCCACCTCAAGCTGGTGCTGCGCGGCGAGGGCATCGCGACGCCGATCAATGCGATCCACTTCGGCGGCTGGACCGGCGAGCGCCCCGCCGCGCGCTGCCGTCTCGCCTACCGGCTGGCACCGGACGACTACCGCGGCGGGCAGGCGATCCAGCTGATCGTCGAGCATCTCGCGCCGGCCCTCGATCCTGGCCCGCTCCTGTAGGAACGGGGCAGAGGTAAGAGCAGCCGCAGTCAGTCAGGCCACCTGTGGCACGGCAGCCGGCGCACGTTCCCGGAACCTGAGCCCGAACAGCGGCCGCAGCGGCGGAATGCGGCGGATGAGCTCGTAGCCGGCGAAGCACAGGCCGAAGGTCAGCACCACCAGCAGCGGCCCCTCCAGCAGCGGCGGCAGGTCGAACGGCTTGAGGTTGTGCGCCAGCACCACGGTGATCGTCTGGTGCAGGATGTAGACCGGGAAGATCGCCTGCGACAGGTAGCGCAGGGCAGGGCTGTCGCCGGGCGCCCACTGCCGGGCGAAGCCGAGGATGGCCACGATCGCGCACCACTGGTTCAGGCCCCAGGCGCCGCGCATCGCCAGCCGCAGTCCCTGCGGCGGGGCGATATCGGTGAAGTAGCCGAAGTAGGCGACGATCGCGAGCCAGCTGCCCAGCCACAGCGCCAGCGCCGGCCAGCGCGCGCGCTGGATCGCCTCCCAGACCGCGCTTGAGCGCGCGACGAGGAAGCCGAGCAGGAAGATGCCGAAGTACTGGACGTGGTTGTACCAGTCGTCGACCAGCGCATGCGTCGAGTCGAAGATGCCGATCAGCGCGATCCGGGCGACGGCGAAGAACAGGATCGGCCACAGCAGGAGGCCGCCGGTCGAGGTCAGGGCGCTGGCGAGGCCGGCGGCGAAGGCCTCCAGCCGCCGCGGCGCAAGCTTCAGCAGCAGCCACAGCGCGACAGTGTAGACCCACAGGTAGGCGACGAACCAAAGGTGGTTCCAGGTCGGCACGTCGAGGCAGTCGTCGCCGCGGCAGAAGCCGTCGTCGTTGGCGAGGTAGCGTCCCCAGAACGCGAGGTAGCCGTCGTGGTAGCCGCCCGGCAGCTTCTCGACGACCTCGTAGTACGCCTGCGGCACCACCACCACGAGCATGCCGAAGACCAGCGGAACCAGCAGCCGCCAGGACCTCGCGCCGAGGAACCGTGGCGTACTGCCACGGGCCTCGGCCTCGCGCCGGGCCTTGCCCAGCAGGAACGCGGTCGCCGCGCCCGACACCAGGAACAGCAGCGACAGCCGCCACGGCGAGGTCAGCATCATGAACGGCTGCAGCGCCGGTCCGGCGTAGGGGCTGTTCACGTGCCACTCCCAGGTCACGTAGTACATGCCGACGTGATAGAGCACCAGCAGCATGAAGGCGAGGACGCGGACCCAGTCGAGGTCGAAACGGCGTTGCATGGCGGAGGTTCCGGTTCGGGTGGACGGGGAGGAGGATCCGCGCGGCGGCCTCGGCGCCAAGCCCGAAGTGATCGTACGACCGGTCCCGGGGACGAACCGCGGACCCGCGGGACGAACCGGGGGCGTCGATCCGGTCCCCGTCAGTAGAATGCGCGCATGCAACCCAGCGAGCGGACCGCCTACGAACGCTATCGCCCCTGGCGGCGCTGGGTGGAGATCGGCTTCTTCGCCGCGGTCCTCGTCGTCAACGCCGTAGGCAACACCGTCACCACCTGGATCGACCTCAACCGCTCCGAGCCGGGCCGGGTGCCGATGTGGGAGCCGGCGGTCTGGGAGGGGAGCAGCGCGCTGCTGTGGACCGTGATCATTCCCCTGGTCGCCGTGCTCACCTGGCGCTGGCCCACGCACTGGGACAACTGGCGCCGGCGCCTGCCGCTGCACCTGGTCGCGAGCGTGGCGGTTTCGCTGGTCCACGTGTCGGGCATGGTTGGCCTGCGCGTCCTGGCGTATCGCTGGCAGGGAGCGGACTACGACTTCGGGCCCTGGCCGCGCGAGCTGGGCTACGAATACCTCAAGGACGTGCGCACCTACCTCGGCTTCGTCGTGATCATCGAGGTCTACCGCCTGCTGCTGCGCCGCCTGCAGGGCGAGGCCAGCTTCCTGGCCGCGCCCGACGACGGGCCGCCGGTGGAAGCCGTGGACCGGCCGGACCGGTTCCTCGTGCGCAAGCTCGGCCGTGAGTTCCTGGTCGCGGCCAACGACATCGAATGGCTGCAGGCCTCGGGCAACTACGTCAACCTGCGCGTGCGCGGCCACGACTATCCGCTGCGCAGCACGATTGCCGGGATCGAGGCCCGGCTCGACCCGGCCCGATTCCTGCGCATCCACCGCAGCTATATCGCCAACCTCGACCACCTGGCCTCGATCGAGCCGCTGGACACCGGCGATGCGCGCGTGCACCTGAAGGACGGCACCGCGCTGCCCTGCAGCCGCCGCTACCGCGGCGAACTGCGCGATCGCCTGGGCGAGTCCTGAAGCAGCTGCAGGGGAGCGACCCCGGTCGCGCAGGTGCCCTGCGACGCGTCGGGGCGCAGGCCGTCGCGACTGAAATCGCGCCTGCACGCCGGCGGCCGGCAATTGCTAGAATCACCGGCTGTTTTTTGCCCGGTGTTCCCCACATGATCGAACTCAATCCCGTGCGCCAGCGCATCGCCGACCTGACCGGCCGGCTGGATGCGCTGAGGGGGTTTCTTTGACTACGATGCCAAGCGCGAGCGGCTCGAGGAAGTAGAGCGCGAACTGGAGAACCCCGACGTCTGGAACGATCCCGACCGCGCCCAGGCGCTGGGCCGGGAACGTTCCCTGCTCGACAAGACCGTCAATGGCATCCGCAACCTGGCCGAGGGCCTGGTGGGCGCGGGCGAACTGCTCGAACTGGCGGAGATGGAGGACGACGAGGACACCGCCCTGGCGGTGGTGGCCGACGTGGACGGCTACCAGAAGGGCGTCGAGCAGCTGGAGTTCCAGCGCATGTTCTCCGGCAAGATGGATTCGGCCAACGCCTTCGTCGACATCCAGGCCGGTGCCGGCGGCACCGAGGCGCAGGACTGGGCCGAAATGCTGCTGCGCATGTACCTGCGCTGGTGCGAGTCGCGCGGCTGGAAGACCGAGCTGATGGAAGCGTCCGGCGGCGACGTCGCCGGGATCAAGTCGGCCACGCTGCGGGTCGAGGGCGACTTCGCCTACGGCTGGCTCAAGACCGAGACCGGCGTGCACCGGCTGGTGCGCAAGTCGCCGTTCGATTCGGACAACCGCCGCCACACCAGCTTCACCTCGGTGTTCGTGTCGCCGGAAGTCGACGACAACATCGACATCGAGATCAATCCGGCCGACCTCAAGACCGACGTCTACCGATCCTCGGGCGCCGGCGGCCAGCACGTCAACAAGACCGAATCGGCGGTGCGCATCACCCACGTGCCTACCGGCATCGTGGTGGCCTGCCAGACAGGCCGCAGCCAGCACCAGAACCGCGACAACGCGATGAAGATGCTGGCCGCCAAGCTGTACGAACTCGAGATCCAGAAGCGCAACGCCGAGCGCGACGCGGTGGAGGCCACCAAGTCCGACATCGGCTGGGGCAGCCAGATCCGCAACTACGTGCTCGACCAGAGCCGGATCAAGGACCTGCGCACCGGCATCGAGCGCAGCGACACGCAGAAGGTGCTGGACGGCGACCTGGACGAGTTCGTCGAGGCCAGCCTCAAGTCCGGCCGCGAGGCCGGCGCCAAACGCAGCGACGCGGTCTGATCCGGCCGCGCGGCCCCGACGCAGCCTGCCGCCGGACGCCGGACCGCCCGACGCATTCCGCCCGATACACGCCCATCCCAAGGCCAGAGACGTGACCGAACCCAAGCCCGACAGCCCTCAGCCCGCCGACGAGAACGCCCTGATCGCCGAGCGCCGGACCAAACTGGCCGGGCTGCGCGGGCAGGGCGTGGCCTTTCCGAACGACTTCCGCAGGCGCGACCACGCGCAGGACCTGCAGGACGAATACGCCGACGCCGAGCGCTGGACCGGCGAGGCGCTGGAGGCCGAGGGCCGCCGCGTGGCGCTGGCCGGCCGCATGCTGGCCAAGCGGGTGATGGGGAAGGCCGCGTTCGCCCAGATCCAGGACGTGAGCGGGCGCATCCAGCTGTTCCTGCAGTCGACCGCGCTCGGTACCACTTACGACGCGTTCAAGGGCTGGGACGTGGGCGACATCGTCGCCGTGGAAGGCACGCTGATGCGCACCCGCACCGGCGAACTCTCGGTCAAGGCCGAGAGCCTGCGCCTGCTGACCAAGTCGCTGCGCCCGCTGCCGGACAAGTGGCACGGCCTGGCCGACGTGGAGCAGCGTTACCGCCAGCGCTACGTCGACCTGGTGGTGACGCCGGAGGCGCGCGAGGTGTTCGTCAAGCGCTCGCGCATCATCGCCGCGATCCGCCGCTGGCTCGACGCGCGCCGTTTCCTGGAAGTGGAGACGCCGATGATGCACTACATCGCCGGCGGCGCCACCGCGCGCCCGTTCTGCACGCACCACAACGCGCTCGATCTCGATCTCTACCTGCGCGTCGCGCCCGAGCTCTACCTCAAGCGCCTGGTCGTGGGCGGCTTCGAGCGCGTGTACGAGATCAACCGCAACTTCCGCAACGAAGGGGTGAGCACCCGCCACAACCCCGAGTTCACCATGCTCGAACTCTACGAGGCCTATGTCGCCTACGAAGAGATCATGGACCTCACCGAGGGCCTGATCCGCGACGTGGCGCTGGAGACCCTGGGCACGACCGCGGTGGAGTGGGACGGGCACGCCATCGATCTCGGCCCGGCGTTCCGCCGCTGGAAGCTCGAGGACGCGGTGCGCGAACTCAATCCGCAGATCAGCCAGGCCGACTGCCGCGACCGCGAGGCGCTGGCGCGCCATTGCGCGGCGCTGAAGATCCCGGTCAAGCCCGGCTACGGCTGGGGCAAGCTGCTGCTGGAGATCTTCGAGAAGACGGTGGAGCAGGGGCTGGTGCAGCCGACCTTCATCACCCATTACCCGGTCGAGGTCTCGCCGCTGGCGCGCGAGTCCGACAGCGAGCCGGGCATCACCGACCGCTTCGAGCTGTTCATCGGCGGCAAGGAGATCGCCAACGGTTTCTCCGAACTCAACGATCCCGAGGACCAGGCCGCACGCTTCCGCGCCCAGGTCGAGGCCAAGGACAGCGGCGACGACGAGGCCATGCACTACGACGCCGACTACATCCGCGCGCTCGAAGTCGGCCTGCCGCCGACCGGCGGCCTGGGTGTGGGCATCGACCGCCTGGTGATGCTGCTGACCGGCTCGTCCTCGATCCGCGACGTCCTGCTGTTCCCCTACATGCGCCCGGAGGCGGGGGGCTGAGCGCAGGGCCAGCAGGGCATGCGCGACCTGGGTTAACCTGTCTTTGCGTAGTGGCTTGAAGCACAGGCACAGGACGGAAGGATCCGACGTGGGCACGGGACTTGCTAACAATCCATCCATCGGGCAGCTGTCCGGCCCAGCGGGGCGGGAGCGCATGCCTACGGAGCCAGACGTCCCCATGAACATCGTCATCGTCGACGACCAGACCTCCGCCCGCACCATGCTGCGGCATATTCTCGAGGACATCAGTCCCGAGCTGGACGTGCTCGACTTCGGCGATCCGCAGGCGGCGCTGCGCTGGTGCGAGGAGAACCGCCCGGACCTGCTGCTGCTCGACTACCGGATGCCGGTGATCGACGGGCTCGAGTTCGCGCGACGCTTCCGCAAGCCGCTGCTGCACCGCGACGTGCCGATCGTGCTGGTAACCGTCGTGGGCGACGAGCCGATCCGCCAGGCCGCGCTCGACGCCGGCGTCATCGACTTCCTGGTCAAGCCGGTGCGCCCGCGTGAACTGCGGGCGCGCAGCCCCCACCAGCTGCAGTTGGG
>JAEXTE010000401.1 GCA_023453655.1 Pseudomonadota bacterium | reverse complement strand
ACATAGGGCAGGCCGAGGCGGCGCGCCAAGCGGGCCGTGCCCACGGCGTCGGGATAGCCCCAGCTGGCGAGCAGCAGGTCGTAGCGGGCGCGCCGCAGCTGCGCGCCGCGCTGGGCCATCAGCGAGGCGTACCAGGCCAGGCCGTGCAGGCTGCGGCCGATGCGCGGCGGATACCAGAAGGTGAAGTCGGAGGCGCGCGCGTGGGCCAGCGCCGGGGCATCGCCGCGCGGGCCGCGCCGGCGGTCGCGGAAATCCACCGCGACCATCACGTCCAGCTCGTGGTATGCGCCCAGCCGGTCGAACTGCTGGCGGTTGAAGCTCGCGCGCAGCGGGTCCCAGGCGGTCGGGAACAGGTTGGTCAGCGCCAGCACCTTCATGCCGTGGTGCCCGCGTACGCCTCGAGGTAGCGGGAGGACATCACTTCGAAGGTCGCGTGGCCCAGCAGCCAGTCGCGGCCGGCCTGGCCCATGGACGCCGCGCGCGCGGGGTCGGCGAGCAGGCGCTCCAGCGCGTCGGCGAAGGCGTCCGGATCGCTGGCCGGCACGACCAGGCCGTTGACGCCGTCGCGCACGATCTCGGCGTTGCCGCCCACGTCGGTGGCCACGATCGGCAGCGCGCTGGCGCAGGCCTCGAGCAGGGCGATCGAATAGCCCTCGGAGATCGAGGACATGGCGAAGATCGAGAACGCCGGCAGCAGCTGCGGCACGTCGCTGCGGTCGCCGAGCAGGTACACGCGCCCGCCGAGACCCGCCCCGGCGATGGCCGATTCGATCGCGCCGCGCTCCGAGCCTTCGCCGGCGATCACGAGGGCCGCGTCGTCGCGCTTCGCGCAGACCTTCGCGAACGCCGCGACCATGGTCGGCAGGTCCTTGGCCCAGTTCAGGCGGCCGACGAAGCCGACCAGCTGCGTCTCCGGCGGCAGGCCGAGGCTGGTCGCCAGCTGCGCGCGCGCCTGCGGGTCGCGTGCGCGGAACGGTTCGGGATGGATGCCGTTGGGCAGCACGCGCAGCTTGTGCGCGGGCACCAGTCCCGCCTCGGCCAGCCGCCGGCCGGCCGCCTCCGACACCGCCACCGACAGGTCGGCGAGCCGCATCGATTCGCGGAACAGCCACTCGCGGCGGCTCGACGGGGTGACGTCGCCCATGCCGTGGCGCGTGTTGACCACGCGGCGCACGCCCAGGCCGAGCGCCGCGGCGGTCGCGTAGTAGTGCGGGATGCCGTTGTGGCTGTGCAGCACCTCGGTGCGCTGCGCGGACAGCGCGCGGCGCATGCGCAGCAGGGCCCGCACGTCGGCGCCGGGGCGCTTTTCGCAGGCGATCACCGGGATCCCCGCCGAGGTCAGTTCGTGCGCCAGCGCGCCGGCCTCGAACAGGCACACCACCTGGCAGTCGTGGCCTGCGGCGGCCTGGGCCTTGGCCAGGTCGATGACCACCCGCTCCAGCCCGCCGCGATTGAGGTTTTCGACAACGTGGCTGATCCTCACGGCAGCCTCGACACGGTCACGCGGAACTTGCCGCTCGCGGTCAGCGGGATGTCGTCGACGCGCTGCAGGTCCAGGTTGGCGTCGCTGCCCAGCACCTTGGCCAGTTCGCGGCGCACGTAGGCTTCCTGGTCGGCGCCGAACTCGGGGCCCGGCACCACCTTCAGGGTGAAACGCTCGAGGCTGTCCTGCACCACCTGGAAGCGGCGCACGCCCGGCACGTCCTTGAGCATGTGCGGGAAGAACTCGCCCGGCAGCACGCGGCCGTCGGGCGTGCGGATGGCGTCGAGGCGGCGGCCGTCGATGCGGCTCAGGCGCGGCAGCCCGCGGCGTCCCGTGGCATGCCAGGGAGACTTGCGGCTGGCGACGTCGCCGTTGACGTAGCGGATGAAGGGCATGCCCAGGTTGTGCAGGTCGGTAATGGCGAGTTCCCCGGTCTCGTTGCCGTCTCCGGCCTGGGTGGCATTGGCCAGCTCGACCACCAGATGGTCGGCGTTGACCAGCAGCCCGTCGCGGTCCTCCGCTTCGCAGGCGATCAGCATGAACTCGCGGCACCCGTAGGTGTTGTAGGCCTTGGCGCCCGGGAAGGCGGCCTCGATGATCGGCCGCTGGAAGTCGTGCAGCGCCTCCGCGGCGCCCAGCACCGACACCACCCCCGGGATGCTGCGACCCCGCGCGAGCAACCATTCCGATAGACGCACAATCGGGTCGACATAGGCCACGACCACCTCGGGCCGGTACGCCTCGATGGCGTCGGCATAGGCGGCCATGTTGTCGTCGCGCATCAGGAAGCTGTTGAGCATGCGGCGGTGGAAGGCCGCGTGGTACAGCCGCTCCTTGGTCTGCGCCACCCGGCCCGGTTCGCCCACCGCGCCGCCCCACAGGAACAGGGTGCGCCGGCCCATGCGCGCGCCGGTCCAGCCGTAGCCGCGCCACATCACGGCCGAGCGGCGGTCGTTGCTCTCGCGGGTGTAGCCGAAGCGCAGCGGCTCGCCGGTGGAGCCGCCGGTGGCCTTGTACAGCAGGCCGTCGCGCAGCGAGCGCGCCTTGAGGTCCTCGAAGCGGCCGCGGATATCCGCCTTGGTCAGCACCGGCAGCCGTGCGTAGTCGTCCATCGACTTCAGGTCGCCGGGCGCGAAGCCGATCGCCTCCCAGCGGCTGCGGTAGAACGGCACCTGCTCCCAGCAGTGCGCCACCAGCGCCTGCAGCTTGGCCCACTGGATCGCGGCGATCTCCTCGGGCGAGCGCCACTGGTTGGCCTCGTACTCGGCCAGGTACCGCAGCATGCCGCGTCCACGCAGGCGCTCGTAGGCGGGGTAGAGCGCATTCCGGAAGGCGGTCTCGTACAGGCTCATGCGGCGGCTCCGGCGCGGCGCGCGGCCCAGTCGAGGAGGCGGCCGACGGCGGCCGGCCGCCCGCCCGCGATGCGCGCGTGCAGTTGCTGGAAATGCTGCAGGTCGGCCGCGCTCCAGAAGCCCAGCAGCAGGGTGCCCGCCGCGTAGACCGCCGACAGCAGCATGCCGCCGAGGACCAGCGCCAGCAGCGGGATCGCGGGCAGGTGGCTGCGCGCGAGCCAGGCCGCGGCCGCGGCCAGGCCCGCGGCCAGCGCCACCCGTGCGATGCGACCCCACTGCAGGCGTGCGCCGCTGTGGTGCAGCGCCAGGCCGATCAGCAGCGCGCTGGTCAGGAAGCTGGCCGCGGCATAGGCGGCGACCGCGCCGGCCAGGCCCATGCGCTTGATCAGCACGACATCCAGCGCCAGCTTGACCACGGCGCAGCCCAGGATCACGACCAGCAGGGTGCGCTGCCGGTCCGCGCCCAGCAGGTAGCTCGAGGCGCCCTGGCAGATGGTGGCGATCGCGCCCGCGGCCAGGCATCCCGCGAACACGAGAGCCGCCGGCGCGAACTCCGCGCCATACAGCACGCCGATGATGTCCGGGGCGAACAGCACGCCGAAGGCCACCAGCGGCGCGGCCAGCGCGGTCAGGTAGGTGGTCGACATCGCCAGCCGCCGGCTGGCCACCTCGCGTCCCTGCGCCAGGGCATTGGCCATCATCGGCAACAGCAGCGCGCCGAACACGCCCGGCACCAGCAGCAGGGCGCCGCTGGAGAGCTGGTAGGCGACCTTGAAGAAGCCGGCCGAGGCGGAGGTGTCGAACAGGGTCAGGAACAGCACCTCCACCTCGCTGGCGGTGAAGAAGTTCACCGCCACCGTGACCGCCACCAGCGCGGTGTAGCTGCGCAGGCGGCGGCGGATGTCGTCATCGAGCGGCTGGCGTCCCTCGGCCGGCGGCAGCAGCGGCGCCACCTGCCGGCGCGAGATCCACCAGAAGATGAAGCTCGACACGGTGAACGTGCCCAGGAACCATTCCATCGGCCCGTCCAGCCACCACACCACCAGGATCATCGCGAGGTTGAGCGGCGAGACGATCACCGCGATCGCGGCGGTGGCGCGGAAGTTCTCGTAGCCCTTGGCGATGCCGATGTTGAGCATGTACGAGGCGCGCAGCGCGGTCGTGGCCAACAGGATCACCAGCAGCAGGGTGTGGTTGAACCCCGGCATCAGCCGCTGGCCGTGGGTCACGAACAGGATCGTGCCGGCCAGCAGCACCGCCGCCAGGAAACCGGCTTGTACCCGCCACGCCCAGGCCAGCAGCGAGCGGATCTGCGCGTCGCGGCCGGAGCCGCGCAGCTCGGCGGTGAACTTGATTACCGCGCTGGCGACGCCCGAGTTGGTGATCACCACGCCCGTGGCCACCAGCCAGATCACCAGGCCGTAGGCGCCGAAATGCGAGGGCCCCAGGTGCCGCGCGATGATGATCGAGGTCAGCATGCCCAGGAAGTACTCGGTGTAGATGCCCACCGAGGAGAACAGGGTGTTGCGGATGACCTGGCCGCGGGTACTCATCAGCCGGCCATCACGAACAGGACCTTGACCACCAGCCACAGCGCGATCGCGCTGCCTACCGCCAGGACGCACCACTTGAACCAGTCGCGCTGCACGCTGAACACGGGCAGGCCGCCCCAGCGCTCCTGCGCGCCGCCGTACCAGCCGGTCACCAGGCCGAGCAGGATGTAGAGCAGGATCACGTAACTGCGGCTGAGGAAGAACGCGCAGGAGAAGAACCCCACCATCGCGATCAGCAGGGTCATCGCCATCCGGCGCTCCTCGTCCCAGGCGGGCTGGTGGTCCGGGTCCTCCACCTGATTGGGCAGCCGCAGCACCATCACCGGCATCAGCGCGCAGTAGCCGACCATCGCCAGCCAGACCGTGTAGCCGACGATGCCGGTCTCGGCCAGCACCCGCACGAAGGAGTTGTGCGCGGTCAGCCAGGTGTGCTCGGTGAAGTTGCCCACGCCCACGCCGAACAGCGGATTGGCCAGGAACATCTGGATGCCGTCGTACCAGGTCTCGATGCGGCCGTAGGCGGACGCCTCGCCGGCGTCGAGTTCCTGCATGCGCGTGGGCAGCGCCATCAGCACCGCCAGGCCCGCCGCGCCGAGGGTGCCGGCCACGACCAGGCCGCGGCGCAGCCACA
>JAEXTE010000392.1 GCA_023453655.1 Pseudomonadota bacterium | reverse complement strand
CTGCCGGCCAGCGGCCGGCACTACCGCGCATCGTCGTCCCACAAAAAACCCCCGGCGCGAGCCGGGGGTTTTTCGTTACCGCATCAGGCAGCGACCGTCTTGGCCACGTCCTGGTACTCCTCGATCTGGTCGAAGTTCATGTAGCGGTAGATCTCGGCGCCCTTCTCGTTGATCACGCCGTTGTCCGCCATGTACTCGGCCTTGCTCGGGATCTTGCCCAGGCGCGAGCAGATCGCGGCCAGCTCCGCCGAACCCAGGAACACGTTGGAGTTGCGGCCCAGGCGGTTGGGGAAGTTGCGGGTGGAGGTGGAGAACACCGTCGCGCCCTCGCGCACCTGGGCCTGGTTGCCCATGCACAGGGAGCAGCCCGGCATCTCCATGCGCGCACCGGCGGTGCCGAAGGTGCCGTACACGCCTTCCTTGGTCAGCTCGGAGGCGTCCATCTTGGTCGGCGGCGCGACCCACAGGCGGGTCGGGATGTCGCGCTTGCCTTCCAGCAGCTTGGCCGCGGCGCGGAAGTGGCCGATGTTGGTCATGCACGAACCGATGAAGACCTCGTCGATCTTCGTCCCAGCGACGTCGGACAGTGACTTCACGTCGTCCGGGTCGTTCGGGCACGCCAGCAGCGGCTCGTGCACCTCGGCCAGGTCGATCTCGATCACCGCGGCGTACTCGGCGTCGGCATCGGGCTCGAGCAGCTGCGGGTTCGCCAGCCACTCCTCCATCCTGGCGATCCGGCGGGCCAGCGAACGCGCGTCCTGGTAACCCTCGGCGATCATCCACTTCAGCAGCGTGATGTTGCTGGTGAGGTATTCGATGATCGGCTCCTTGTTGAGCCGCACCGTGCAGCCGGCAGCCGAGCGCTCGGCCGAGGCGTCGGACAGCTCGAACGCCTGCTCCACCTTCAGGTCCGGCAGGCCCTCGATCTCGAGGATGCGGCCGGAGAAAATGTTCTTCTTGCCCTGCTTGGCGACGGTCAGCAGGCCGGCCTTGATCGCGTAGTACGGGATGGCGTTGACCAGGTCGCGCAGGGTCACGCCCGGCTGCATCTGGCCCTTGAAGCGGACCAGCACCGACTCCGGCATGTCCAGCGGCATCACGCCGGTGGCCGCGGCGAACGCGACCAGGCCGGAACCGGCCGGGAACGAGATGCCCACCGGGAAGCGGGTGTGCGAGTCGCCGCCGGTGCCGACGGTGTCGGGCAGCAGCATGCGGTTGAGCCAGCTGTGGATCACGCCGTCGCCCGGGCGCAGCGAGATGCCGCCGCGGGTGGAGATGAACTCCGGCAGGGTGTGATGGGTCTTGACGTCGACCGGCTTGGGGTAGGCGGCGGTGTGGCAGAACGACTGCATCACCAGGTCGGCCGAAAAGCCGAGGCAGGCCAGGTCCTTGAGCTCGTCGCGGGTCATCGGCCCGGTGGTGTCCTGCGAACCCACCGAGGTCATCTTCGGTTCGCAGTAGGTGCCTGGACGCACGCCCTGGCCTTCCGGCAGGCCGCAGGCGCGGCCGACCATCTTCTGCGCCAGCGAGTAGCCCTTGCCGGTGTCGGCCGGCTGCTGCGGCAGGCGGAACAGGTCGGTGGCCGGCAGGCCCAGCGACTCGCGGGCCTTGGCGGTCAGGCCGCGGCCGATGATCAGCGGGATGCGGCCACCGGCGCGCACCTCGTCGAACAGCACCTCGGACTTGACCTGGAACTCGGCGATGACCTGGCCGTCCTTCAGCGCCTTGCCCTCGTACGGGCGCAGTTCGACCACGTCGCCGTGGTTCATCTGCGAGACGTCCAGCTCGATCGGCAGGGCACCGGCGTCTTCCATGGTGTTGTAGAAGATCGGGGCGATCTTGCCGCCCAGGCAGACGCCGCCGGCGCGCTTGTTCGGGATGTACGGGATGTCGTCGCCGGTCCACCACAGCACCGAGTTCGTAGCCGACTTGCGGCTCGAACCGGTGCCGACCACGTCACCGACGTAGGCGACCAGGTGGCCCTTGTCCTTGAGCGAGAGGATCTCCTGGATCGGGCCGCGCTTGCCGTCTTCCTCGGGCACGAACGGCGCGTCGGGGCGCTTGTTCTTCAGCATCGCCAGCGCGTGCATCGGGATGTCCGGGCGCGTGGTCGCGTCCGGGGCCGGCGACAGGTCGTCGGTATTGGTCTCGCCCGGCACCTTGAACACGGTGATGGTGAGCGACTGCGGCACTTCCGGCCGCGAGGTGAACCACTCGGCGTCGGCCCAGCTCTGCAGCACGGCCTTTGCGTTGGCATTACCGGCCTTGGCCTTCTCCTCCACGTCGTGGAAGGCGTCGAACACCAGCAGGGTCTTCTTCAGGCCCTCGGCGGCGATGGCGCCGACGGCGGCATCGTCCAGCAGTTCGATCAGCGGCGCAACGTTGTAGCCGCCCAGCATGGTGCCGAGCAGCTCGGTCGCGCGCTCGCGGCTGATCAGCGGCGTCGACTCGGTGCCGAACGCCACCGCGGCCAGGTAGGAGGCCTTGACCTTGGCCGCGTCGTCGACGCCGGCCGGCACGCGGTTGGTCAGCAGGTCGACGAGGAAAGCCTCCTCGCCCGCCGGGGGATTCTTGACCAGCTCGATCGCGTCGGCGGTCTGCTGCGCGCTCAGCGGCAGCGGCGGGATGCCGAGGGCAGCGCGCTCGGCGACGTGGTGGCGATAGGCTTCCAACATCGGGGTTCTCCAGGAAAAACGGTCTGCAAAGACGGGAAAGAAGGAATCAGGCCTTGGGGACGATGAGCTTCAGGCCCTTGAAATAATCGCGATGGAATGCGGTGTCGAAGGTGACTAGGCCGTCGCACTGCAGCAGCGCGTGCGCGCCGACCAGGAAATCGGCGATCGGCCGCGGCTCGCCGCCACGCTGGCGCTGGCGCCGCTCCATCTCGCCCGCGCGCAGGGCCGACTTGGACTCGACCGCGCTGAAGTGCACGCCCATCTCTTCCAGGGCCGCCAGCGCATCGGCGCCGTTGCGCAGGCGCGCGCACAGCTGCGCCAACGCCGCGTCGCACACCACCACCCGGCCGGCCGCCAGGCACTGGCGCAGGCTGGCCTCGACGGCATCGGCCCGGGGCCCATCGGTGAGCAGCTCGACCAGGACGGGGGCGTCCGCCGCGATCATCCGTCCTTCCTGCCGCCCGGATCGAGCGCGAACTTGCCGCGGACGCGCGAAATGGCGTCGTCGACGCTCTTGCGCAGGATGATGCGGCTGCCGTCGAGTTCGACCTTGAGCACGCTGCCCTTGGTCAGGCCCAGCGCGTCGCGCACGGCCTTGGGCAGGGTGATCTGGCCGCGTTCGGCCACGGTGGCTTCCATCGCACTCTCCCATGCACGGAACGGTATGGACGAATTATACATACTTCCGTCCCCATACCCCAGACCGCATACTGGTCCGGGCCAGGCACCGGCCCTCGCGGGCCGCCCACGCCAAGCGGCGTAGACTCGCCGGCAGACGCCGCAGCCAACCGCCACAGGAGTCCCGACATGGCCGACAGTTTTTCCACCCACGCCACCCTCGAGGTCGGCGGCAGTTCCTGGACCTACGCCAGCCTGCCCCGCCTCGGCGAGCGCTTCGGGATCGCCCGACTGCCGTATTCGATGAAGATCCTGCTGGAGAACCTGCTCCGGCACGAGGACGGGGTGACCGTGCTGCCCGCCCACATCGAGGCCGTGGCGAACTGGAACCCGACCGCCGAGCCCGACACCGAGATCGCCTTCATGCCGGCGCGCGTGGTGCTCCAGGACTTCACCGGCGTGCCCTGCGTGGTCGACCTCGCCGCCATGCGCGATGCGGTGGTGCGGCTGGGCGGGCGGCCGGAACAGATCAACCCGCTGATTCCGTCCGAACTGGTGATCGACCACTCGGTCCAGGTCGACGTGTTCGGCAAGCCCGACGCGCTGGACCTCAACGGTCGCATCGAGTTCGAGCGCAACCGCGAGCGCTACGGGTTCCTGCGCTGGGGCCAGAAGGCCTTCGACAACTTCAAGGTGGTGCCGCCGAACACCGGCATCGTCCACCAGGTGAACCTCGAGAACCTCGCCCGCGTGGTGTTCACCGGCGAGAAGGACGGCCAGCCCTGGGTCTACCCCGACACCGTGTTCGGCACCGACAGCCACACCACGATGATCAACGGCATCGGCGTGCTCGGCTGGGGCGTGGGCGGCATCGAGGCCGAGGCCGCGATGCTGGGCCAGCCTTCCTCGATGCTGATCCCGCAGGTGGTCGGCTTCAAGCTCACCGGCAGGCTCCCAGAGGGCGCCACCGCCACCGACCTGGTGCTCACCGTCACCCAGATGCTGCGCAAGCACGGCGTGGTGGGCAAGTTCGTCGAATTCTTCGGCGACGGCCTGCAGCACCTGCCGCTGGCCGACCGCGCCACGATCGGCAACATGGCGCCGGAATACGGCGCGACCTGCGGCATCTTCCCGATCGACCAGGAATCGCTGAACTACCTGCGCCTGTCCGGCCGCGACGAGGCGCAGATCGCCCTGGTCGAGGCCTACGCCCGCGCGCAGGGCCTGTGGCACGAACCCGGCGCGCCCGAGGCCGAGTACAGCAGCGTGCTGCACCTGGACATGGCCGAGGTGCGGCCGTCGATGGCCGGCCCGCGCCGGCCGCAGGACCGCGTCCTGCTCGAGGAGGTGCGCAGCAACTACCGGGAGAACCTGCCTGCGCTGACCGCGAACCGGGACCGGCGCGATCCCGAGGTGGCCAACTATGTCGCCGAGGGCGGCGGCGGCGCCGTGGGCAACGAACTGCTGCAGCGCGGCTTCCACGACACCGTCATCGACGGCCGGAACGTGCGGCTGAAGGACGGCGCGGTGGTGATCGCGGCGATCACCTCCTGCACCAACACCTCCAACCCGGCGGTGATGATCGGCGCCGGCCTGCTGGCCCGCAACGCCGCCGCGAAGGGGCTGGACCGCAAGCCCTGGGTCAAGACCTCGCTCGGGCCGGGTTCGCGCGTGGTCACCGACTATCTGGAAAAGGCCGGCCTGCTGGGCGAACTGGAAAAGGTCGGCTTCTACGTGGTTGGCTACGGCTGCACTACCTGCATCGGCAATTCCGGCCCGCTGCCGCCCGAAGTCAGCCGCGCCATCGCCGGCGGCGACCTGGCGGTGACCTCGGTGCTGTCCGGCAACCGCAACTTCGAGGGCCGCATCCACGCCGAGGTCAAGATGAACTACCTCGCCTCGCCGCCGCTGGTGGTGGCCTACGCGCTGGCGGGCACGGTCGCCATCGACCTGACCAGCGAGCCGCTGGGCCACGACCGCGACGGCAATCCGGTCTACCTGCGCGACATCTGGCCGAGCAACCGCGAGATCGGGGACTTCATCGCGCGCACCATCGGCCCGGAGATGTTCAAGCAGAACTACGCCGACGTGTTCAAGGGCGACAGCCGCTGGGCCTCGATCGACTCGCCCGACGGCGACCTCTACGCATGGGACGACGCTTCCACCTACATCAAGAACCCGCCCTACTTCGACGGCATGACGATGGACGTCGGCGCCATCGACGACATCCGCGGGGCGCGGGTGATGGGCATCTTCGGCGACTCGATCACCACCGACCACATCTCGCCCGCCGGCAGCATCAAGAAGGATTCGCCTGCGGGCCGCTTCCTGCAGGCGCGCGGCGTGCAGCCGGCCGACTTCAACAGCTACGGCAGCCGCCGCGGCAACGACGACGTGATGGTGCGCGGCACCTTCGCCAACATCCGGATCAAGAACCTGTTCTTCGGCGGCGAGGAAGGCGGCAACACCCTGTACTTCGGCCCGCCGGGCGCCGGCAGCGATGCGCCGGAGAAGATGTCGATCTACGACGCGGCCATGCGCTACCGCGAGGCCGGCGTGCCGACGGTGGTGTTCGCGGGCAAGGAATACGGCACCGGCTCCTCGCGCGACTGGGCGGCCAAGGGCACGAACCTGCTGGGCATCAAGGCAGTGGTGGCCGAGAGCTTCGAACGCATCCACCGCGCCAACCTGGTCGGCATGGGCGTGCTGCCGCTGCAGTTCCGCGAGGGCGAGAACGCGCAGACGCATGGACTGGACGGCACCGAGGTGATCGACGTCGTCGGCCTCGACGATGGACGCGCCAAGGCGGCCACCATCGTGGC
>JAEXTE010000386.1 GCA_023453655.1 Pseudomonadota bacterium | reverse complement strand
TACATCCGCACGCTCGGCGGCGCGCTCGGCCAGCCGCAGGACTTCCGCGGACCGATGGCCAAGCAGCACCGCATGGCGCTGATGACCCTGGCCTGCCTCGTCGCGCCGCTGGAAGCGCGGTTCTCCGGCAGCGCCCATGCGCTGCAGGTCGCGGTGCTGGCGATCGCGATGGGCGCGCTGCTCACCTGCTTCACCCGCCTGCGCGCCATCGCCGTGCGGCTTGAGTCCGCACCGTGATCGCGCGCCTCGCCGGCGCCGCCCTGGTCGGCTTCACCCGCATGATGGTCGGCGCACGCGCGCAGTGGCACGCCTCGCCGCCGCCGGGCCAGTGCATCTACTTCGCCAACCACACCAGCCATCTCGACACGGTGGCGATCTGGTCCGCGCTCACGCCGCGGCTGCGCGCGGACGTGCGTCCGGTGGCGGCGCGCGACTACTGGGACAAGCCGGGCCTTCGCGCCTGGCTGTCGGGTCGCGTGCTGCGCGCGATCCTGATCGACCGCCAGCGCGCGCAGCCCGACGCCGATCCGCTCGCTCCCGTGCGCGCCGCGCTCGAGCATGGCGACTCGCTGATCCTGTTCCCGGAAGGCACGCGCAGCAACGAACGCCTGCCGCAGCCGTTCAAGGGCGGCCTGTACAAGCTGGCCGCGGAGTATCCGCACGTGGAACTGGTGCCCGTGTACTTGGACACCCTGCACCGCAGCCTGCCCAAGGGCGCGCTGCTGCCGCTGCCCCTGCCGCTGTACTGCAACGTCAACTTCGGCGCGCCGCTGGCGCGCCTCGCCGGCGAATCCCGCGAGCACTTCCTGGAACGCGCGCGCGCCGCGGTGGAGGCGATGGCATGAGTCCGCAGGGGAAGATGCTCTGGGTGTTCGGCGGCATCGTCGGCGTGCTGCTCGTCGCATCGGTCGTGGGCTGGCTGCTGTCGCGGCGCGGGCCCGACGGCGGCGGCGCCACCGTGCAGAACCTCAACGCGCGCGTGCGCGCCTGGTGGGGCATGGTGGCGGTGCTGGGCGCGTGCTTTGCGATCGGGCCGGTGGCGACCCTGGTGGTGTTCGCCTTCATCTCGTTCTTCGCGCTGCGCGAGTTCATCACCCTCACGCCGACGCGCGCGGGCGACCACCTGCCGCTGGTGGCCGCGTTCTACCTGCTGATCCCGATCCAGTACTGGCTGATCCACGACCAGTGGTATGGGCTGTTCGCGATCTTCATCCCGGTCTACGCCTTCCTGGCGCTGCCGGTGCTGGCGGTGTTCGGCGGCGACACCACGGATTTCCTCGCGCGCAGCACCAAGATCCAGTGGGGCGTGATGATCGCCATCTACTGCATCAGCCATGCGCCGGCGCTGATGATCCTGCAGCCCGATGCGCCGGCAGGCACCGGCCAGCTGCTGCTGCTCTACCTGATGCTGGTGGTGCAGATCAGCGACGTGATGCAGTACGTGTTCGGCAAGCTGTTCGGCCGGCGCAAGCTGGCGCCGCAGGTCAGCCCGTCCAAGACGGTCGAAGGCCTGCTCGGCGGCGGCCTGGCGGCGGTCGGCATCGGCACCGCGCTGTGGTGGATGACGCCGTTCACGCCGCTGCAGTCGGCCGGCATGTCGGCGGTGATCGTGCTGGCCGGCGTCTGCGGGGGATTGGCGCTATCGGCGGTCAAGCGCAGCCTGGGGGCCAAGGACTGGGGCCGGATGATCGAGGGCCACGGCGGGATGATGGACCGGATGGATTCGGTGGTGTTCGCCGCGCCGGTGTTCTTCCACCTCACCCGGTACTGGTTCCCGGCATAGGGCATCGGCGCCGGCCGTGCGGGGGCAATCGGTAGGGGTCGATTTCGCCAACGGGCCTGCGGCGTTCGCAGCCAGGAGCGCCTTCCCCGACGCCCGGTGCCCGCCGGCCGGGCGACCGCTCCGGCCCGCTGCCTTCAGCGGCTGCCGGGCTGGACCGGTGTCGAGTCCGGCTCGACCCAGATCCGCTCCCACATCTGCGCCAGGCGGCGACGCGCCTCCCAGGGCCAGGACAGCTGCTCGGGCGGCACCGCGCGCCAGCCGTCGCCATCGCGTTCGGCCACCACGAAGTTGAAGCTGTAGTCGGGTTCGCTGCCCATGCGCAGGTCGCTCAGCACCAGGCGCCCGTCGCGCACCTGCGCTTTCATGAAGCCGCGGTTGAACCACTGCAGCCGCGCAACCGCCGGAATCTCCCCGGCCGCGGCCAAGGCATCGACCTCGGAGCGGTGGTGCCGGAACGCGATCGGACGCGAGTCGGCGACCAGCGAATGCTCGCCTTCGACGAAACCCTCGGGCGTCATCGCCACCACCCGCCACAGCAGGGTATTGAACGGCATCGGCACCGTGAAACGCGGCGCATCGGCCAGCCCCAGCGCCGCCAGCGAACGCTCCGCCTCGCGCTCGACCAGGCCCTTGGCCACGAGCGACCAGCCCAGATAGCCACAGCTGAGCGCCAGCCCCGCAAGCAGCGCGCGCCGCGCGGCTGGTTTCGGCCCGGCGAAAATCGCCACTGCCACGCCGGCCAGCAGCCACAGCGTGTAACCCGGATCGATGATGAAGACACTCGACCACATGACCGGCGGCATCGGCAGCGGCCACAGCAGCTGGGTGCCGTAGACGGTGAAGGCGTCGAGCAGCGGATGCGTGAGCAGCGCCAGCTGGATCGCCCAGAACCAGCCGCGCGGCGCCTGCGACACGCGCCCGCCCCGCCGGCGCAAGGCCGCCCAGATCGCCCAGCCCAGCAGCGGCAGCACGAACAGCGAGTGGCTGAAGCCGCGGTGCAGGGTCATCAGCGCCACCGGATCGTCGGTGAACAGCGCGATCGGGAACGAGTCCAGGTCGGGCAGCGTGCCGAGCGCCGCGCCGGCGAGCATGGCGGCGCGGCGGTGCGTGGCGGGCACCGTGGCGCCGGCCACGGCCGCGCCAAGCAGGAGCTGGGAGATCGAATCCATCGCGGCATTCTAGGCGGCGATGGAACCGGTCCACGCCCGCCTGCGGCCGCGCGGCGCACCGGGCCGGCGCGCGTTAACCTGCGGTGCGGCTGGCGGGGTGCGCAGCCGGTTTCGCCCGTGTATCATCCGCACCCATCTTTTCATCCGAATTGAAGGATATAGCCGATGTCCAGCTACCTGTTCACCTCCGAATCGGTCTCGGAAGGCCATCCGGACAAGATCGCCGACCAGCTGTCCGACGCGGTGCTGGACGCGATCCTGGCCCAGGACAAGCGCGCGCGCGTGGCCTGCGAAACCCTGGTCAAGACCGGCGCGGCGATCGTCGCGGGCGAGGTCACCACCAGCGCCTGGGTGGACATCGAGGCGCTGGCGCGCAAGGTCATCAACGGCATCGGCTACGACAATTCGTTCGTCGGCTTCGACGGCCACACCTGCGCGATCATCAACATGCTCGGCAAGCAGTCGCCCGACATCAACCAGGGCGTGGACCGCAAGAAGCCCGAGCAGCAGGGCGCCGGCGACCAGGGGCTGATGTTCGGCTACGCCTGCAACGAGGCGCCCGAGTACATGCCCGCGCCGATCTACTACAGCCACCGCCTGGTCGAGCAACAGGCCAAGGTGCGCAAGAGCGGCAAGCTCAAGTGGCTGCGCCCGGACGCGAAGTCGCAGGTCACCCTGCGCTACGACGGCAACAGCGTGCTCGGCCTGGATGCGGTGGTGCTCTCGACCCAGCACGATCCGGACATCAAGCAGAAGGACCTGGTCGAGGCGGTGCGCGAGCACATCCTCAAGCCGGTGCTGCCGAAGAAGTGGCTCGAGGCGCTGGGCAAGAACAAGGTGCACATCAACCCGACCGGCAAGTTCGTGATCGGCGGGCCGGTGGGCGACTGCGGCCGGACCGGCCGCAAGATCATCGTCGACACCTACGGCGGCATGGCCCGCCACGGCGGCGGCGCGTTCTCGGGCAAGGATCCGTCCAAGGTCGACCGTTCGGCCGCCTACGCCGCGCGCTACGTGGCCAAGAACATCGTGGCCGCCGGCCTGGCCGACAAGTGCGAGGTGCAGGTCTCCTACGCCATCGGCGTGGCCGAGCCGACCTCGATCTCGGTCACCACCTTCGGCACCGGCAAGGTCGGCGACGACGTGATCGAGAAGCTGATCCGTCGCCACTTCGACCTGCGCCCCTACGGCCTGACCCGGATGCTGGACCTGGAGCACCCGATCTACCAGGCCACCGCCGCCTACGGACATTTCGGCCGCAAGCCGAAGGAAATCAGCTACGTCGACGGCGCGGGCAAGAAGCACACGGCGACCGCCTTCTCCTGGGAGAAGACCGACCGCGCCGAGGAGCTGCGCAAGGCCGCGAAGCTGAAGTAGGCCAACGCTGCGGATGCTGTCCCAGCGGGCCGCCTTGTGCGCGGCCCGCTTTTTTTGGTGACGGACCGGCGCACGGGACGAGCCGGTGCAGCGGGGAGTGCGCGAAGGCTCCAACCGCACCATGGTTGCCCTTGCCCCCACCCCAGCCCTCCCCCGCCTTGCGGGGGAGGGGCACGACGCAGCGAGGGCCCCAGCCCGAGCC
>JAEXTE010000258.1 GCA_023453655.1 Pseudomonadota bacterium | reverse complement strand
GTCCGAACACGGCGGGGGCGCCGCCGGCGGGCCGCTGCGGCTGGCGGTGCTCGCCTCGGGTCGCGGCAGCAACCTGCAGGCGATCCTCGATGCGATCGACACCGGCGCGCTCCACGCGCGGGTGGTCGGCGTGTTCTCCGACCGCGCCCGGGCGCAGGCGCTGCAGCGCGCCCGCGACGCGGGCATTCCGGCGCAGGCGCTGTCGCCCGGATGCTTTGCCTCGCGCCCGGCGTTCGATGCCGCGCTGTTCGCCGCGGTCGATGCGGTGGCACCCGACCTGGTGGTCTGCGCGGGCTACATGCGCCTGATCGATGCGGACGCCATCGCGCCGCGCACCGGCCGCATCGTCAACATCCACCCTTCGCTGCTGCCGGCGTTCAAGGGACTGCACACGCATCGCCAGGCGCTGGCGGCCGGCGTGGCCGAACACGGCGCCAGCGTGCACTTCGTCACGGCCGAGCTCGATGGCGGTCCGGTCATTGCGCAGGCACGCGTGCCGGTGCTGGCCGGCGACGACGAAACCGCGCTCGCCGAGCGGGTGCTGGCGCGCGAACACCCGCTGCTGGTCGCAACCCTGCAGTTGTTCGCGCAGCGCAGGATCATGCTGCGTGAAGACGGCGTCCACGCCGACCATGAACAGGCCGTTCCGCTTCAGCTGTCGTGCAATAACCGCTTTGCATGATGACGGGCCAATGCGCCTGAGCCCTTCCATCGCCGTAATCGCCGCCACCGCGCTCGTCGCCGCGGCGACGGCGGCTGCCGCGCCGGCCAGCCAGCTTGCCGACGCCGCAGGCGACGCTGGCGCCGGGCGCCACTCGCTGGAGCCGTTCACCGCCAGCTACGAGGCCTGGTATGACGGCAAGCCCGCGGGCACCGCCACCATGCGCCTGGTCCGCGGCGACGCGGCATCGCGCTGGCGGGTGGACCTCGGCATCCGTGGCGAGCGCGGCTTCGCCGGCGTGATGGGCCTCAACCTGGAGCAGAGCACGGTGTTCGACGAGGCCAACGGCATCTACCGTCCGCTGTCGCAAAGCACGGTGCGCAAGGCCGCGATCGTGTTCAACCGCAAGGTCACCGGCACCTACGACTGGCACGCCAACACTGCGCAGTGGACCGGCGACATCAAGAAGGAGCGCCGCGCCCCGGTGCCGATCCGCTACGGCGACATGAGCGGCCTGCTCATCAACCTCGCCGTGGTCCGCGATGCCGAGCCCGGCCGCGAGCTGGACTACCGCTTCGTGGACGGCGGGCGCGTGCGCGACTACGCGTATCGCGTGTCCGACCAGACCGAGGCGGTGACGGTCTCGGAACTGAGCTACGAAGCGATGCGCGTGGAGCGCACCAACGGCGGCAACGACGAAACCATTTTCTGGATCGCCGACGGCGTGCCGACGCCGGTACGCATCCTGCAGCGCGAGGATGGCGAGGACGCCATCGACCTGCGCCTGATCGAATACCAGGGACTGCAATGAGGACCATGACCATGAGCACCGCCCTCCGACGTCCGCTGCAGGCGCTGGCCTGCGCCGCCGCGCTGGCCGTGGCCGCCGCGCCGGCCACCGCGGCGTCGCTGGAGCCGTTCACCGCCAGCTACAGCGCCAACTACATGGGCATGCAGGGCGAGGGCCGCATGACCCTCGCGCAGGAAAGCGGCAACCGCTGGAAGTACAGCCTCGAAGTGACCGGTGCCGGCGCGCGACTGGCGCAGAGCACGACCTTCGAGGCGCAGGGCGAGCAGTGGCGCCCGCTCTCGGGCAACGACACCCAGGGCGGCGAGTCCGGCCTGGCGGCCATGCTGGTGAAGAAGCGTTCGGTCAACGCCACCTACGACTGGAACAACAGCCGCGCCACCTGGGACGGCGACGTCAAGGAGGACCGCCGCGGCCCCGTCCGGCTGCAGCGCGGTGACCTCGACGGCATGCTGCTCAACCTCGCCCTGGTCCGCGACTTCAAGGCCGGCAAGGAACTGAGCTATCGCCTGGTGGAAGACGGCCGCGTGCGCCGCCGCGTGTTCGAGCCGGCCGGCACCGAGCAGGTCTCGGTCGGTGGCCGCAACCTCAAGGCGACCAAGGTCAGCTGGAACGACGGCGACCGCAGCATCACCGCCTGGATTGCCGAAGACCTGCCGGTACCGGCGCGCATCCTGCAGCAGCGCGACGGCCGCGACCACATCGACCTGCGGCTGAATTCGGTGCGCTGACGCCACTGACCGAGACGACCCATGCACTTGCGAATGATCGCCCTCTTTGTTGCCGCACTGGTGGCTGCACCCATCGCCGGCGCGCAATCGCTCAAACCGTTCACTGCCCAGTACAGCGCCAAGTACATGAGCATCCCCGCCAGCGGGGTAATGGTGTTGACGCCGCGCGGGCGGCAGTGGAGCCTGGCGCTGACCTTGGACAACGTCGCCGCGTCGATGAGCCAAGCGACGTTCTTCGCCGAGTCCACACGCGGCAACCTGCTGATGCCGCTGGGCGGTGCCGACCGGATGAGTTATGTCGGTCAGCGCAAGTCGATGTCGGCGCGCTACGACTGGTCGGCGATGCAAGCCAGCTGGGGTGGCGATGCCAAACCCTCGCGGCGTGGCCCTGTGCCAATCCGCGCCGGCGATGTGGATGGCCTCCTGCTGCAGCTGGCGCTGGCGCGCGACGTGCCTGCGGGCCGTCCGCTCAACTACCGCGTGGTCGAGAACGGCAAAGCGCGCCCGATGTCCTTCCGCCCTGCCGGTACCGAAACCCTGAGCATCGGCGGTCGCCAGTGGCAGGCCACGAAGGTGACGTCCACCGCTGACGGCAAGACCACGACTGCGTGGATCGCAGCCGGCGTGCCGGTTCCGCTGCGGCTGGTGCAGGCCGAAGGCGGCCGCGAGACGGTGAGTATGCGCCTTACCTCCTGGCGCCAGCTATGAGGTTTAAAGAGATTGTTCCCCTCTGAGCGGGGGAGGAAGCTGATGTCGCCAGACGTCATTTCCGTCCCGGCGAGGGGAACAACATGCACAAGAATGCCCGCCGGACTCCGAAGTCGAGAGGTTGTGGTCCAGTGCCTGGAGGTCGGGCAACGGGTGGACGAGATTGCCCAGGCGCTGGGCATCTCAAGTACGACGGTGCGCAAGTGGTGGCGGCGCCACAGGCCGGCGAAGGCCTGCAGGATCGGCGGCAGCCGACCGCAGCGGTCGCCCCGCCAGACCCGCGCTAGGTGAGGACGCAGGTCGAGGCGCTGCGCCGCCAACGTCGTACCGGCCACCGGAGCGCCCAGCAGACAGGCCTGGCGCCAGCGTCCGTGTTGCGGCTGTCGCGCCGGGCCGGGATCAACTGCTGGCGCGAGCTGGATCCGCAAGCGCCGGCAAGACGCTACGAGTACGGTGCGCCTGGAGACCTGATCCATCTGGACATCAGGAAAC
>JAEXTE010000245.1 GCA_023453655.1 Pseudomonadota bacterium | reverse complement strand
TACATGGCGGACATCGGCGTGATCAACGCCAATGGTGCGGAGATCTACCGCTACATGAACTTCGACCAGATCGAGGAGTATCGCGAGACGGCCGCCGGCGTCGCCGCCTGACGCGGATGATGCGGATGCGCCGGGTCATGGCGCACCGCATCGCATCGCAAGCCCGGACGGCCGCGAGGATTGCCCTCCGGCCGTCCGTTCATTCGGGGCGTCGCGGATCGGCCGATGACGTCGCAGACCGGAAACCACTGCATGACCCGTTCCGACACGCTGGCTCCGGCCGGCCGGATGTTCGCCATCGTCGCCTTCATCGAGGCCGCCACCTGGGCCGGCCTGCTGCTGGGCATGCTGCTCAAGTACGGCACGGGCACCACCGACCTCGGCGTCTGGCTGTTCGGCCGGCTGCACGGCGCGGCCTTCCTGGTCTATGTCGCGGTGGCCGTGGTGGCCGGCGCGAAACTGCGCTGGCCGATGTGGGCGCTGTTGCTGGCCCTGCTGGCGGCGATCCCGCCGCTGGCCACGCTGCCGGTCGAGGTGTGGTTCCGCCGGCGCGGCCTGCTGTCGACGCCGCGTCCCGCCGCTGCTCCGGGGGCGCGCGCCGGCTAGGTCGGTGCCGGTGCCTGCTTCGGGATGAAGACGGTGACCGAGACCAGGGCTGCGATCGCCATCAGCGCGTTGAACACCAGGCCGACCATGCCAGGCTCGCGCACGGCGAGGTTGTCCTGTCGCCCGGAGAACTCGATCGCCGCGCCGACGGGCTCCAGCCCGCTGTCGGTGAGGGCGGTGAAGATGGCAGCCGAGACCGCCACGCCGAACGCCGCGCCCAGCGAGGACGCCATCTTGTAGATCCCGGAACCCGCGCCCGCCTGGTCGCCTGGCCGATGCCCAGCAGGGCGGAATCGTTGCCCTTGAACGCGCCGTCCGAGGGGGACGCGGCCATGGCGTTCACTGCCTGTCCGCCACCAGCCATGGCGATGCCGCCACGACGATCGCTTCCACGCCCCGGTCCAGCGTCGGCTGGAGATCGGGGGCGAAAAAGGGCGAATGGTTGCCGGGCGCGTTCTTCCAGTCGGCGAACCCGCCCAGGCCCCAGTAGGTGTACGGGCAGCCGAATGCGTCCGGAATGATCGGGAAGTCTTCCGACGCCGGCACCGGCCCCATGTCGACCGCGCCGTCTCCGAACCAGTCCTGGAACGCCGCCCGCACCCTGGCGGTGGGCGCATCGTGGTTGGAAGTCAGCGGATACCGGTCGTAATAGCGAAACTCCGGCGGCCGCGGACACCGCGCGGCCTCGCACTCGGCCCGCACGATGCGTTCGATCGCCTCGTGCAAGTGCCGCTCCACGTCCCTGTCGAAGGCGCGGGTGTTGAGCTGCAGGATCGCGGAGTCGGGAATGATGTTGCTCTTGGTGCCGGCATGGAAACTGCCCACGGTCACCACCGCGGTTTCCTTCGGGGCCACCTCGCGGGCCACGATCGTCTGCAGGCGGGTGACCACGGCGGCACCGAGCACGATGGGATCCACGCCGAGGTTGGGCATCGACCCGTGCGAGCCCTTGCCGTGCAGGGTGATCTCGATCGAGGCGGCAGCCGAGAACAGCGGGCCGCTGCGGATGCCCACCGCGCCGCCGGGCAGGGAACCCAGCACGTGCTGGCCGAGGTAGACGTCCGGCTTCGGAACCTTGTCCACGATGCCGGCTGCCACCATCGCCTTCGCGCCGGCGGCGTTCTCCTCGCCGGGCTGAAACACGGCCACGAAGGTGCCGGACCATGCGTCGCGATGCGCATGGAGCGCCTTCGTCGCATCCAGCAGGCAGACGATGTGCACATCATGGCCGCAGGTATGGGCGACGGGCGTCTCCCTGCCGCTGGCCTCGTCGGTCTGCGTCGCCCCCACTGCGGCGTAGTCCTTGCCGGAGCGTTCCGCCATCGGCAGCGCATCGATATCGCCGCGCATCGCCACCACGGGGCCATCGCCGTTGCGCAGGATCGCCACCACGCCGGTGGCACCGACGCGCAACACCTCGTCGATCCCGCCGGAGCGCAGTTCTTCCTCGATGCGCGCGGCGGTCGCGTGTTCCTGCAGCGACAGTTCCGGGTGGCGGTGGAAGTGCTTGTACAGCGCCTCGCGGCTGTCCCGGCTGGACGCCAGGCCGGACAGGATCTTCTTGATCGACATGCGACCCCCGGGGACAGGAAGGCGCCGGCTGGCGCGGCCTGGAGCCCGCAGGGTAAGGCTGGCGTCCCGGGCTTGCCGTGAAAATCCGGCCTTCTCCTCCCGCGCGCTCCGGCCTGCGCGTCGGCAACGGAACGGGGCGCGCTCGCCCGGCGGCCGCTCAGGCGGAGGGGGAAGCGGGTGTCCGGCTCAATCCAGCCAGCCCTCGATCGACTGCTGGAGCGCGCGCTTGCGCAGGAACAGGTCCCACACGCTGCCGCCGAGCTGGCGCCACAGCACCGCCGAGCGCAGTGCGGCGAGCAGGATGGCGCGGATCTCGGCCACCACGCCTGCCTGGCCGAGATAGTGCGGATTGCCCTGGACCATGACCTTGGGACGCAGCTGGCTGACCGTTTCGGCGTACAGCGTTCCCAGCGCCGACAGCACTTCGGGATGGCTGGCGCCGAGCTCGTCGGCGCGCGGGCGGATGGCGAGGATGCCTTCGTGCACGCGCCCGGCGACCTCGTCGTCGGACACGAAGCGGCGCTCGAGCTGGGTCACCGCCAGCGCCAGCTTGGGCAACTGCGGATCGTCGCCCTGGCCGGCCAGGAAATCGCGCAGCAGCAGCAGGCCGGGGCGCAGGTTGCGCGCGCCGCCGTAGACCTCCTCGGGCGAGGGCGCATCGATGCGGAACACGCTGTCCAGGCAGGTCGAGAGCACGGCGGCATCGGCCTGGCCGGTCTCGGCGATGCGGCGCACCTGCTTGAGCGCCTGCCCGAGCCCGGCCAGGGCGAGAACGCGGTCGTCCATCATGCCGCGGCTCCGCGCAGGCGCTGCTCCAGCGGCGCGTCGGTGGCCGCGATGACCGCGCCACCCAGGCAGGCGTCGCCGTCGTAGAGCACCACGGACTGGCCGGGCGTCACCGCGCGCTGGGGATTGCGGAAGACCACTTCGAGGCCGCCGCTGGTTTCGTCGATGCTCACCTGGCAGGGTTCCTCCGGTTGCCGGTAACGGGTCTGGGCCGTGCATTCGAACCGTCGGGCCGGCGGCGAACCGCCGATCCAGTGCGCCGGTTCGCTCCACAGCCGCGTGGATCTGAGATAGGGGCTGTCGCTGCCCTGGTCAACCACCAGCACGTTGCGCGCGACGTCCTTGCCCACCACGTACCAGGGTGCCGCGTCGAAACCGCGCAGCCCGCCCAGCTGCAGGCCTTCGCGCTGGCCCAGGGTGAAATAGAACACGCCGGGGTGGCGGCCGACCACGCGCCCGTCCGGGGTCTGCATCTCGCCCTCGCGGGCGGGCAGGTACTGCGCCAGGAAGCTGCGGAAATCGCGCTCGCCGATGAAGCAGATGCCGGTGGAATCCTTCTTGGCCGCCGTGGGCAACCCGGCTTCCCGGGCCATGGCACGCACGTCGGCCTTGGCCAGCGCGCCGAGCGGGAATTCGGTGGCGGCCAGCTGGTCCTGGCCCAGCTGGTGCAGGAAATAGGTCTGGTCCTTGGCGCGGTCCGCCGCGCGCAGCAGCCGCCATTGCCCGCCGCGTTGCCCGACGGCCGCGTAATGGCCGGTGGCGATCTTGTCTGCGCCCAGTTCGCGCGCGGCGTCCAGGAAATGTCGGAACTTGATCTCGCGGTTGCACAGCACGTCCGGATTGGGCGTGCGCCCGGCCGCGTATTCGGCGATGAAGTGCTCGAACACGCCGCTCCAGTACTCGGACGAGAAGTCGCGGAAATGGATCGGGATCCCGAGCCGGCCGCACACCGCCACCGCGTCGCGACGGTCGTCCTCGGCGCGGCATTCGCCGCTGCCGTCGTCGGCCCAGTTCTGCATGAACAGCCCGGCGATCGGCGTGCCGGCGTCGCGCAGCAGCAGCGCGGCGACCGAGGAATCGACGCCGCCGGACATGCCGACGATGACCCGTGCACCGCTCATCCCAGGTGCTGCACCAGGGCCAGCGGATGGCGACGGCCGGCCAGGTAGTCGGCGACCACCTGCCACACCAGCGGGCTGCGATGCCGCGCCGCCTCCGCGCGCAGCTCCGGGGGCGCCAGCCACAGCGCCCGCTCGATGCCCTCGTCCAAGGTGCGGGACGGATCGTGCCGCAGTGGTTCGGCGGCGAAGGCGAAGCGCAGGTAGTGGCGGCCGGTCTCCGGCGCCTTCCACTGGTAGGCGCCGATGAAGGCGGTCAGGCGCACGTCCCAGCCGGTCTCCTCCAGGGTCTCGCGCAGGGCCGCTTGCAGCAGGCTCTCGTCCGGCTCCAGGTGCCCGGCCGGCTGGTTCAGCACCAGCTGGCCCTGGACCCGCTCCTCGACGCACAGCAGACGGCCGTCGTCGACCACCACCGTGGCCACGGTGACGTCGGGTTGCCAGAAGCGTCCTTCGCGATAGGCCATGGGTCAGAGTTCGTCGCGGTCGCCGCTGAACTCGATCTCCTTGTCGTCGGCCACCTGGGCGACGATGTCGATGGCGGCCTCGAGCGCGGCGGCGTCGACGCTGTCGGGCAGCTTGATCACGAAGTAGAGCACGTCGCCGGCGACCTCCCAGGCCCCGAGCTTCTGCTCGCGGCTGTCCTGCAACAGGGCCAGGGCACGGGCGCCGTCGATCCCATCCTGGTCCAGGCGCGCCGCCGGGGCGAACACCTCGCGGATGCGGAAGCCGGCGATGTCCTCGGTGCGGCCGGACACGAAGGCCAGCTGGGTCCGGCCTTCCTCGGCATAGTTGTAGACGACCTTGTAGTCGCCGTCGCCGTCGATCTCGTAGCGCATCCCCCGCGCGTCCAGGCGGGAGGCGACCGAGCTGTCGGCCAGCGCCGGGAGGGCGGGCAGCGCGGCCAGTGCGGCGGCGAACATGAGTGCAATACGGTGTTTCATCCTCGTCCCCCTTGGTTGGACCCCGGATTGTCTCGTGCCGGCCGCCGCCGCGTCCATGCCGGGGCGTACCCGGCAACGGCCGCGGCTCCGTATAATTGCCCGATGACCCGCAAGCATCCCGAACACGAGCATGGCACCGTCGTCGAGACCGGCAAGCCGGAACTGGCGCGTCCGCCGCTGTACTCGGTGCTGCTGCTGAACGACGACTACACCCCGATGGATTTCGTGGTCGACGTGCTGGTGCGGTTTTTCGCCATGGACCTCGAGCGCGCCACCCAGGTGATGCTGCACGTGCACACCCGCGGACGCGGGGTGTGCGGGGTGTTCAGCCGGGAGGTGGCCGAGTCCAAGGTCGCGCAGGTGAACGAATACGCCCGGCTCAACCAGCACCCCTTGCTCTGCACCATGGAAAAGGCCTAAAAGGGGCCGAGGCCGGGGCATGGAAAAGCCCGAACCGCGGCCCCATACAGGCTGCAGTTCCCTGGAGGTTGCCTCCCCATGTTCAGCAAGGATCTCGAGTACAGCATCGGCCAGTGCTACAAGCGCGCCCGCGAGGCGCGTGACGAGTACATGACGGTCGAGCACCTGCTGCTCGCGTTGCTCGACAATCCGTCCGCGGAAGCGGTGCTCAAGGCCACCGGTGCCGATTTCGAACGGCTGCGCGGCGACCTGGAGCAGGCCATCCTGACCTCGGTCTCCAAGCTGCCCGAGGACGACGGCCGCGACACCCAGCCCACGCTGGGCTTCCAGCGCGTGCTGCAGCGCGCCGTCTACCATGTCCAGTCTTCGGGCAAGAAGGAGGTCACCGGCGCCAACGTGCTGGTGGCGATCTTCGGCGAGAAGGACTCGCACGCGGTCTATTTCCTGCACCAGCAGGACGTGACCCGGCTGGACGTCGTCAACTACATGTCGCACGGCATCGCCAAGACCGGCGGAGAGGCGCCCGAGCAGGGCGGCGAGGATGCGGCGGCCCGGGCCGAGGGCGGCGAGGGCGAAGCCAAGGGTGATGCGCTGGCCGAGTTCGCGACGGATCTCAACGCCATGGCCCGCGAGGGCCGCATCGACCCGCTGGTCGGGCGCGCCGAGGAGATCGAGCGCACCATCCAGGTGCTGTGCCGCCGGCGCAAGAACAACCCGCTCTACGTCGGCGAGGCCGGCGTGGGCAAGACCGCCATCGCCGAAGGCCTGGCGCGGCGCATCGTGCACGGCGAGGTCCCGGACGTGCTGGCGGACGCGACCATCTACTCGCTCGACCTGGGCGCGCTGGTGGCCGGCACCAAGTACCGCGGCGATTTCGAGAAGCGCCTGAAGGCGGTGCTGACCGCGATCAAGAAGCACCCGGGCGCGATCCTGTTCATCGACGAGATCCACACCATCATCGGCGCCGGTTCCGCCTCGGGCGGCACGATGGACGCGTCCAACCTGATCAAGCCGGCGCTGGCGTCGGGCGAGCTGCGCTGCATCGGCTCGACCACGTTCCAGGAATACCGCGGCATCTTCGAGAAGGACCGCGCGCTGGCGCGGCGCTTCCAGAAGATCGACATCGTCGAGCCGACCGTCGGCGAGGCCTACGAGATCCTGCGTGGCCTCAAGGCCCGCTACGAGGAGCACCACGACGTCGAATACCAGGACGAGGCGCTGCAGGCGGCGGTCGACCTGTCGGTCAAGCACATCGGCGACCGGCTGCTGCCGGACAAGGCGATCGACGTGATCGACGAGGCCGGCGCGCGCCAGCGGCTGCTGCCGGCCGAGGTGCGCAAGCACCTGATCGACGTCGAGGAGGTCGAGGCGATCGTGGCCAAGATGGCGCGGATCCCGACCAAGCAGGTCAGTGCGTCGGACAAGGACGTGCTCGAGCACCTCGAGCGCAACCTGAAGATGGTGATCTTCGGCCAGGACCCGGCCATCGAGCTGCTGACCTCCGCGATCAAGCTCTCGCGCAGCGGCCTGGGCAACCCGGACAAGCCGATCGGCAACTTCCTGTTCGCCGGCCCGACCGGCGTGGGCAAGACCGAGGTCACCCGCCAGCTCGCGCTGCAGCTGGGCATCGAGCTGGTGCGCTTCGACATGTCCGAGTACATGGAGCCGCATTCGGTCTCGCGCCTGATCGGCGCGCCCCCGGGCTACGTCGGCTTCGACCAGGGCGGCCTGCTGACCGAGAAGATCGTCAAGACCCCGCACTGCGTGCTGCTCCTCGACGAAGTGGAAAAGGCGCATCCGGACATCTTCAACATCCTGCTGCAGGTCATGGACCGTGGCGTGCTGACCGACACCAACGGGCGCGAGGCGAACTTCCGCAACGTGATCCTGGTGATGACCACCAACGCGGGCGCCGCCCAGGCCTCGCGCCGGTCGATCGGCTTCACCCGGCAGGACCACAGCACCGATGCCATGGAAGTGATCCGCAAGGGCTTCACCCCGGAATTCCGCAATCGTCTCGACGCGATCGTGCAGTTCCAGGCGCTGGGCATGGACCACATCCTGCGCGTGGTGGACAAGTTCCTGATCGAGCTGGAAACCCAGCTGCACGAGAAGAACGTGGCCATGACCAGCACCCCGGCGGCCCGCGACTGGCTCGCCGCGCACGGCTTCGATCCGCAGATGGGCGCGCGGCCGATGGCCCGCGTGATCCAGGACAAGGTCAAGCGTCCGCTCGCCGATGAGCTGCTGTTCGGCAAGCTCGCCAAGGGCGGCCGCGTCAGCATCGACGTCAAGGACGACGAGCTGGTGGTGGAGACCTTCGCCGAGCCGGAGAAGCTGCTGCCGGCAACCGTGGAGTAAGGCAGCGCGCCGGTGGACGGAAAAGGCGGCCCGTGGCCGCCTTTTCCATGTCCGCACCCGGCCCGGAACCGGACGATCCGGGCCGGGCAGGCACGTCAGCCCTTGCGGCTGGCGATCCAGTGGTCCACGCGCCGCTCGAGCAGGTTCAGCGGCAGGGCGCCGCCGCCCAGGACGGCGTCGTGGAAGCCGCGGATGTCGAAGCGGTCGCCGAGCCCGGCTTCCGCCTTGCGGCGCAGCTCCTGGATGCGCAGCATGCCGATCTTGTAGGCCGTGGCCTGGCCGGGCCAGGTGATGTAGCGCTGGATTTCCGAACGGATCGCCGCCTCCGGCGTGGCCGAGTTGGCGGTGAAATAGTCCACCGCCTGCTGCTCGGTCCAGCCCTTGGCGTGCAGGCCGGTGTCGACCACCAGGCGCACCGCGCGCCACAGCTCCGACGCCAGGCGGCCGTACTCCGAGTAGGGGTCCTCGTAGGTGCCGGGCATCTCCCGCGCCAGCCATTCGGCATACAGCCCCCAGCCTTCCGAATAGGCGGTGGAGCGCGCCTGGGTGCGGAACTCGGGCACGCCGGTCAGTTCCTGCGCGATCGAGATCTGCATGTGGTGGCCCGGCAGCCCCTCGTGGTACGCGATCACCTCCAGCTCCGGCTTCGGCATCGCGTTCATGTCCGACAGGTGGGCGTAGTACACGCCCGGCCGGGAGCCGTCGGCGGTGCCGGGGAAGTAATGCTGTGCCGCGCCGGGCTGCTCGCGGAACGGCTCGACGCGCTTGACCACCAGGTCGGCCTTCGGCAACAGGCCGAAGTACTGCGGCAGCACCTTCTTGATGTTGTCGATGGCGCGGGTGGCATCGTCGATATAGGCCTGCCGGCCTGCGTCGGTGTCGGGATACTTGAACTTCGGATCGGTGGCGATGTGGCGGAAGAAGGCCTTGAGGTCGCCCTCGAAGCCGACCCGCTTCATCACCGCCTCCATCTCGCCGTGGATGCGCGCGACCTCGTCGAGGCCGATCCGGTGCACCGCCTCGGCATCGAGATCGGTGGTGGTGTGCATGCGCAGCTGGTTGGCGTAGTAGGCGGCGCCGTCGCGCTGGGTGCTGCCCACGCCGGAGGGGTTCTCCAGCGCGTTGGCGCGATCGGCCTCGGCCCAGGCGATCAGGGCGTCGTAGGCCGGCTTGATGTTGTCCAGCAGGGCCTGGCGCGCTTCGTCCTTGAGCGCGGCCGCGCGCGCCTCGTCGATCGCGCTGGACTTGACCAGTCCATCGGCCTTGGCCTGCAGGTCGGCCCACAGCGCCGAATCGGCACCCTCGCCGAAGGGAGCGCCGGTGACGACCGCGCGTGCCTCGGCCAGCACCCCATCGTAGGCGAAGCGCGGCATGCGGTAACCGTCGCCGGCGTTGCGGCGGGCCAACTCCAGCATCTGGCCCATGGCGCGCCTGGCCTCGACGAGGCGCGCGATGTAGGCGCGGTAGTCGGCCTCGTTCGCGACCTTGTGGAAATTGATCAGGAAGGTCGGCAGGAACGACTGCGCCCCCTGCATCTGGTTGAAGACGTAGACGTTGCGGCGGAAGCGGTTGGCCGCCGCCGCGTTCTCGTACTGCAGCTTCCACAGGTCGTAGGAGAGCCTGGCCTCGTCGTCGAGCGCGTCGCGGTCGAACGTGGCTTCCATTTCCTCGACCGTGGCCTTCTGCCAGGCCAGCTGTTCGTCCTGCGCCTGTTCGGACATGTCGTCCAGGCGATCGTAGAGTTCCTTGCGCCCCAGGAAGGTGAGCGCGATCGGGCTGAAGCGCAGCTGCTGCTCGTACTTGGCCTCGAACCAGGCGTTGAGGCGCTGGCTCTCGCTCTGCGCGGCCTCGCTGGCGACGGCTGGCGCAGCGGTCTGCGCGAGCACCGGCGCGGACAGCGCGAGCGCGAGGGACAGCGCGAGGGCGCGGAGGGGGGCGGGCCTGTGCATCGGGCGACTCCGGATGGGATGTCCGAAGCATAGGCGCACGCTGCCGCCTCCGCCATGCGACCGATGGCAGGGGAGGAGCGGAAGAGCCGGTAGGGTCCGCGTGGGTGCGCGCTGCTGCGCGCGGGCAGGTTCCGGCGGCGCCGGAACTACTTCATGCGGTAGGTGATGCGACCCTTGGTCAGGTCGTAGGGGGTCATCTCGACCTTGACCTTGTCGCCGGTCAGGATCCGGATGTAGTTCTTGCGCATGCGTCCGGAGATATGCGCAATGATTTCGTGGCCGTTCTCCAGCTTGACCCGGAACATGGTGTTCGGGAGGGTCTCGGAGATCGTGCCTTCGAATTCGATGACGTCGTCTTTCGCCATTCGTCCTGTTGCCGGTGGTTGCGGCGTGCCACTGCCGCGAAAATAAGCGCGGCATTCTGACATGCGCGCCGCCGGGGTGCAAAGCCGGCCCCGGGCCGGGTATTCATGTTCCCAGCGTGCGCAGCGGGATCGTGCCGAATTCCTGCGTCCATGGGCCCGGCGGCACCGGCGCTTCCACCAGCGACGCGATGGCCTCCAGGAAGCGCTCGCGCGGCATGCGCGCGGCGCCGAGGAACAGCAGGTGCGGGCTTTCCACCTGGGCGTCGACCAGTGGCCAGCCGCGGTCGCGCAGCCAGCCGGCGAGCGCCGCCAGCGCGGCGGTCGATCCGCCGGAGGCGGCGCTGAACATGCTTTCGCCGAAGAACATCCGCCCGACCGCGACCCCGTAGATCCCGCCCACCAGCGGGGCGTCTTCCGCGTCGCTGGCATAGACCTCCACGCTGTGGGCGTGGCCGAGCCGGTGCAGGTGCAGGTAGGCGGCCTGCATCTCCGCGGTGATCCACGTGCCGGCCTGGCCGCGGCGCGGAATCCGGGCGCAGCGCTCGATGATGCCGTCGAAGGCGGTGTCGGCGCGGGCCACCCAGCCCGAGCGGCGCAGGCTGCGACGGAAGCGCGAGGACAGTCGCACGCCATCGGTGCGGAACACCGTACGCGGGTCGGGCGACCACCACAGGATCGGCTGGCCCTCCGAATACCAGGGAAAGATCCCCTGCCGGTAGGCGTTGAGCAGCCGGGTGGGCGACAGGTCGCCGCCGACCGCCAGCAGCCCGTCGGGCAAGCCCGGCATCCGCCCGGGCGCCGGGAAGGGCGCGCCGGGGTCGTCATCCAGCCAGGGAATCTGAAGGCTCACCGCCGCATTGTAGGCGGCGCGATCGCGCCGGCAGCCGCCCTGCCGGCCACCGGATCCTGTCCGCCGCCAGCTCCGCGCGGGCGCGCAGCGGGACGCGGCGCCCCGGACTAGTGCGACCGGAAAGGACTGCGCCGGGCGAGCCACCCGGCGTGCTGGCGGACCGCCGCGCGCTCCTGCGCGCACCAGTCGGCGATGGCCTCGCGGAAGCGCGGGTCGGCGATCCAGTGGCGGCTGCGCACCGGCGTGGGCAGGAAGCCGCGTGCGATCTTGTGCTCGCCCTGCGCGCCGGGTTCGAACGCGCGCAGCCCCTCGCGCAGGCAATACTCGATGCCCTGGTAGTAGCAGGTTTCGAAATGCAGGCCCGGCAGCTGCGCCAGCGCGCCCCAGTAGCGTCCGTACAGCGTGTCGCGACCGCGCAGGCACAGCGCGCCGGCGACCGGCTGGTCCTGGTGCATGGCCAGGACCAGCACCAGGTGCCGGGGCATCGTCCGCGCCAGGTGCCGCAGGAAATCCAAGGTGAGCGCCGGCGAATTACCGTACTCGGCGAAGGTCTGCAGGTAGCACCGGTGCATGGTCGCCAGGTCCGCGACGCTGGCCTCGTCGCCGTGGACGATGCGGAAGCTCACGCCCGCGCGGACCACCTTCGCCCGCTCCTGGCGGATGTTCTTGCGGTGCTTGTGGTCCATCGCGGCGAGGTAATCCTCGAAGCTCGACCAGCCCGCACCGTTGCGCCAGTGGTACTGCAGGTCGGCGCGCTCGATCCAGTCGGCGCCGAAATCGCCATCCTCGGCTTCGGGGTGGAAGTTCACGTGCGCCGAAGACAGCCCCAGGCGCCCGGCCTCGTCCGCCAGCGCTCCGGCCAGTGCCATGCGCAGCGCCGGGTCCGGCGCCAGCAGCCGCGGTCCGGTGACGGGCGAGTAGGGCACCGCGCACAGCAGCTTGGGGAAATAGTCCAACCCATGCTGCGCATAGGCGTGGGCCCAGGCGTGGTCGAAGACGAACTCGCCGTGCGAGTTGTGCTTCAGATACGCCGGCGCCGCCGCCAGCAGCGTCTCGTCCTCCCACAGCGCGACATGGTGCGGGACCCAGCCCCAGTCGTCGCGCAGGCAGCCGGTCTGCTCGAGCCCGGACAGGAAGGCGTGGGCGACGAAGGGGTTGCCGCCATCGTGCAGGCGATCCCAGGCGTCGGCCGGGATGTCGGCGAGGCGGCAATGGATCCGGACCTCGGCCATGCAGGTCGCCGCGCCCGCCGTGCCGGCGGGCGCCGGTCAGGCGCCCTTGTCCAGGAACCGTTCCGCGTCCAGCGCGGCCATGCAGCCGAAACCGGCCGAGGTGATCGCCTGGCGGTAGACCTGGTCGGCCACGTCGCCGGCGGCGAACACGCCCTTCACCGAGGTCTCGGTCGCGCCGCCGGCCAGTCCGGAGCGGATGTCCAGGTAGCCGTTGTTCATGGCCAGCTGGCCCTCGAACAGGGCGGTATTCGGCGTATGGCCGATCGCGACGAAAAATCCGTGCACGTCGATGTCGCGGGTGCTGCCGTCGAGCACGGACTTCAGGCGCATGCCGGTCACGCCCGCCTCGTTGCCCAGCACCTCGTCCACGGTGTGGTGCCAGACCGGCTCGATCTTGCCGGCCGCGATCTTGGCGAACAGCTTGTCCTGCATGATCTTCTCGGCGCGCAGCGTGTCGCGGCGATGCACCAGGTAGACCTTGCGCGCGATGTTGGACAGGTACAGCGCTTCCTCGACCGCGGTATTGCCGCCGCCGACCACGGCCACGTCCTGGTCCTTGTAGAAGAAGCCGTCGCAGGTGGCGCAGGCGGACACGCCGCGGCCCTTGAACGTTTCCTCCGACTCCAGCCCGAGGTACTTGGCGGTGGCGCCGGTGGCGATGATCAGCGCGTCGCAGGTGTACTCGCCGCTGTCGCCGACCAGGCGGAACGGACGCTGCGACAGGTCGGCGGTGTGGATGTGGTCGAACACCACCTCGGTCTCGAAGCGCTCGGCGTGCGCCTGCATGCGCGCCATCAGGTCCGGCCCCATCAGCCCGTGCGCATCCCCCGGCCAGTTGTCGACCTCGGTCGTGGTCATCAGCTGGCCGCCCATCTGCAGGCCGGTGATCACCAGCGGCTTGAGGTTGGCGCGCGCGGCGTACACGGCGGCGGTCCAGCCGGCGGGGCCGGAGCCGAGGATGATCAGGCGGATGTGCCGGGGCGCGGAAGGGGCCATGTATACTCGCGAAAGGATGGAGTTGCGGCGTAACGAAGCGCATAGCTTGGCGGCGTGGCGGCGGCAACACAAGGCGCGCGCGCCCGCCTGCGGCGGAACGCAGCGTCCAGCCGCGGCGCGCAACGGCGCGCCGCGCATCGCGAACCCGTGCAACGCCTGCGCGGGTTTTTTCATGCACGGCCGCGAAGGCCGTTGACGGGAGCGACTGCCATGCGCATCGGCGTGCCCAGGGAAACCAAGACGCTCGAGGGCCGGGTGGCGCTCGTGCCCGCCGCCGCCGGCGATCTTGTCCGGCGCGGCCATGAGGTGTGGGTGGAGCAGGGCGCCGGACTGCGCTCGGGGTTCGCCGACGCCGAGTACGCGCGCCTGGGCGTGCGCATCGCCGCCGACGCGGCCCAGCTGTACGACCGCGGCGAGCTGATCGTCAAGGTCAAGGAGCCGATCGGGGGCGACCTCGCGCTGTTGCGTGAACACCACCTGCTGTTCTGCTACCTGCACCTGGCGCCGGAGCCGGTGCTGACCCGGCGCCTGCTGGACATCGGCCTGACCGCGGTGGCCTTCGAGACCGTCGCCCTCGACAGCGGCGAGCTGCCGCTGCTGGCCCCGATGTCGGTGATCGCCGGGCGCATCGCGGTGCAGGTGGGCACCCACTACCTGCACCAGCCGCTCGGCGGCAAGGGCGTGCTGCTGGGCGGGCTGCCGTCCACTGCGCGCGGCAAGGTGGTGGTGTTCGGCGCGGGCCAGGCGGGCGGCGCGGCGGCGGCGCTGGCCGCGGCCGGTGGCGCCGGCGTGGTGGTGTTCGAGAAGCGCCAGGACCGCCGCGACGAGATGATGCGGCTGGGCCACAACGTCACCACGCTCTATCCCTACGACGACCTGGTCGCGCGCGAGGTGGCTTCGGCCGACCTCGTGGTCGGGGCGGTGCTGGTCACCGGGGCGGTGGCGCCGCACGTGCTCAGCCGCGACATGGTGGCGGGGATGGAGGCCGGCAGCGTGCTGGTCGACATCTCGATCGACCAGGGCGGCTGCTTCGAGACCTCGCGGCCCACGACCTGGGCCGAGCCGACCTACGTGGAGGAGGGCGCGATCCACTTCTGCGTCACCAACATGCCCGGCGCGGTGCCCCGTACCTCGTCCCAGGCCATCTGCGCGGCCATCCTGCCCTGGGTGGACCGGCTGGCCTCGGGCGACTGGCGCGACCACCCGCCGCTGCTGCGCGGCATCAACGTCGAAGGCGGGCGGATCGTGCATCCAGCCCTGCAATCGACGGAAGTTTGAACTAAGATCAAGGCATTGTGTCGGTTTGCTAAGGCAGTGGATGACGGTGGCTCGGGCGATTCCTGAACGCGGCAAGCGGCAGCGCGCGACGGCCAGGGAGGCCGCGCCCCCCGATCCGCGTCGCCAGCGCCTGCTGCGCGACATCGCGATGATCCTCATCGCGCCTGTGCTCCTGTACCTGCTGGTCTGCCTGGCCACGCATTCGCCGGACGACCCGGGCTGGTTCGTGGCCTCGGGCGGCGGGGTCGCCACCGAGCTGCACAACGCCGGCGGCCCGGTCGGCGCGCGCATCGCCGACATCCTGCTCGGATTGACCGGCTACGTGGCCTACCTGCTGCCGCTGATCCTGGGCGCGATCGCCTGGATCGCGCTGTTCGGCATGGACTCCGACGGCGACGGCCGCGTCGACTTCGGTCCGGCGCTGCGGCTGGTGGGCATCGTCGGCTTCGTGGTCGCCGGCACCGGCATGCTGTACCTGCGCCTGGGCAACGTCGAAGGCATGCCGCAGGGCGGCGGCGGCATCCTCGGACGCCTGGTCGGCAACTCGCTCGACCGCGGCTTCGGCGCGATCGGCGGCAACCTGTTCCTCCTGGCCCTGTTGCTGGTGTCGGTGACGCTGGCGACCGGGCTGTCGTGGCTGGCGGTCGCCGACCGCATCGGCGGCTGGGTGCTGGCCGCGCCCGAACTGCTGCGTCGTGGCCGCAAGCAGGCGGCCGAGCGCATCGAGGCGCGCGAGCGCCGGGTCGAGCGCGAGGAGGTCCGCAAGGTCGAGACCGAACTGCGCGCGAAGCGCGAGAAGGTGAAGATCGAACCGCCGCCGGCGCCGGTGGTGGAGAAGAGCGAGCGCGCCAGGCGCGAGCAGCAGATCCCGCTGTTCCACGTGGCCGACGGTTCGGGCGTGCCGCCGCTGGCCCTGCTCGACGATCCCAAGCCGCAGCCCAAGGGCTACGACGAGGACACGCTGGAAACGCTGTCGCGGCAGATCGAGTTCAAGCTCAAGGACTTCCGCATCGACGCGCAGGTGGTGGGTGCCTATACCGGCCCGGTGATCACCCGCTTTGAGATCGAGCCGGCGCCGGGCATCAAGGTCAGCCAGATCAGCTCGCTGGACAAGGACATCGCGCGCGGACTGTCGGTGAAGTCGGTGCGCGTGGTCGACGTGATCCCGGGCAAGTCGGTGATCGGCCTGGAAACGCCGAACACGCACCGCGAAATGATCTACCTGTCCGAACTCCTGCGCTCGAAGGAGTACGACAAGTCGGCCAGCCCGCTCACCCTGGCGCTGGGCAAGGACATCGCCGGCCGCCCGACCGTGGCCGACCTGGCACGCATGCCGCACCTGCTGGTCGCGGGCACCACCGGCTCGGGCAAGTCGGTGGCGGTCAATGCCATGGTGCTGAGCCTGCTGTACAAGGCCTCCGCCAAGGACCTGCGGATGCTGATGATCGACCCGAAGATGCTGGAGCTCAGCGTCTACCAGGGCATCCCGCACCTGCTCGCGCCGGTGGTCACCGACATGAAGGAGGCCGCCAACGGCCTGCGCTGGTGCGTGGCCGAGATGGAGCGGCGCTACAAGCTGATGAGCGCCGTTGGCGTGCGCAACCTGGCCGGCTTCAACAAGAAGGTGCGCGACGCGCAGGAGGCCGGGCAGCCGCTGCTCGACCCGCTGTTCCGCCCCAATCCCGAGTCCAGCGAAGTCGCCGAGCCGCTGGAGACGCTGCCCTTCATCGTCATCTTCATCGACGAATTCGCCGACATGATGATGATCGTCGGCAAGAAGGTGGAAGAACTGATCGCCCGCCTGGCGCAGAAGGCGCGCGCGGCCGGCATCCACCTGATCCTGGCGACCCAGCGCCCGTCGGTGGACGTGATCACCGGCCTGATCAAGGCGAATATCCCGACCCGCATCGCCTTCCAGGTGTCGAGCAAGATCGATTCGCGCACCATCCTCGACCAGTCCGGCGCCGAGACCCTGCTCGGCCACGGCGACATGCTCTACCTGCCGCCCGGCACCGCCATGCCCGAGCGCGTGCACGGCGCCTTCGTCAGCGACGAGGAGGTGCACCGCGTGGTCGAGCACCTCAAGCAGAGCGGTGGCGGTCCGGATTACATCGAGGGCGTGCTGGACGAATCGCAGACCATGTACGACGGCACCGCGGTCGGCGCGACCGGCCTGCCAGAGGCCGGCGGCGGCTCGGGCGACGAGTCCGACCCGCTGTACGACGAGGCGGTGAAGATCGTCACCGAGACGCGGCGCGCCTCGATCTCCGGCGTGCAGCGCCGGCTCAAGATCGGCTACAACCGCGCCGCGCGCCTGGTCGAGGCGATGGAAGCGGCGGGCGTGG
>JAEXTE010000137.1 GCA_023453655.1 Pseudomonadota bacterium | reverse complement strand
CCGCCGCGTCGATCAGCGCGACCATCTCCTCCGGCGTGGCGCTGGTCAGGGCGGCAGGCGCGGGCTCGGGCGGGGTACTGGCGCAGGCGGCCACCAGGACGGCGGCCAGCGCGGCGAAGACAGGGCGGAACTTCATGGAAATCACTCGCTGGGCGGGGGAGTCGATGGCGCGGGCGCCGGCTCGGGCGCGGGCGGCGGCTGCGGGTCGCGGCGACCGAAGCCGAACCACTCGCGCCAGCCGCGGCGCTCGCCGCCTTCGCTGCCGTCCTGCGACGGATCGGCAAAAGGATCGGTCGGCAGCAGCACGTCGCAGGGCTGGTACGGCGGCGCGAAGCCGGCCACGAACGCGAAGCGGCGCGCGCCGGGGCATTCGGCGTCGGTGGCGTTGGACTGCAGCACCCACTGCCAGTCCAGGCCGTCGTTGCCCACCCGCAGCGCGGCACTGGGGAGGTGCTTGAACAGGCCCGACCAGATCCGCATCGCACCGGTGGCGCCATACAGCCCGGTCTGCTCGTTCTGGTCGTTGCCGACCCAGGCCACGGCCAGGTGGTCGCCCGTCCAGCCGGCGAACCAGCTGTCGCGGCCGTCGTTGCTGGTGCCGGTCTTGCCGGCGGCGTTGAGCCGGCCGAGCCCGTCGTTGACCAGCTGGCGGCCGGTGCCCGAGGTCACCGCATGCTGCAGGGCCAGCGTGACCAGGCGGGCGGCGATGGCGTCGCCCTCGGTGGCGGGCGCGGGATCCTTGTCGTAGCGCTTGACCACCTCGCCCTCGGCATTGATCACCCCGCGCACCGCATGCAGCGGCTGGATCTCCCCGCCCGAGGCGAGGAACTGGTACAGCTGCGCCATCGCGTACGGACTCTGGTCCACCGAACCAAGGATCAGCGACGGATTGGCTTCGGCCTCGATCCCGGCCAGCGTGCGCACCAGGTCGGCCAGGCGGCGCGGATCGACCTGCATGCCGATCCGCACCGTGGCCTGGTTGTACGAACGCGCCAGCGCGTCGATCGTGCGCACGGTGCCATGGCTGCGCCCGTCGGAATTGCCCGGCGACCAGCGCTTGCCGTTGTCGAGCGTGACCGTGACCGGGGAATCGTCCACCCAGGTCGCCAGCGACCAGTTGCGCGGGCTGGCCAGCGCCAGCAGGTAGACGAAGGGCTTGAGCAGCGAACCGACCGGCCGGCGCGCCTCGACCGCGCGGTTGAAGCCGTGCACGGTCGGCGTGCCGCTGCCGACCACGGCCACCACCTCGCCGCCGTGCACGTCGGTCAGCACCAGGCCCGCCTCCAGCGGCGGACGCTTGCCGGTCTGCAGCGACTTCAGCGTGCGCGTCACCGATGCTTCGGCGTAGGCCTGGGCGGAAGGCGACATCCCGGTCATGACCGACAGGCCGGCACCCTGCAGCGCATCGGCCGGGTAGTCGCGCGCGAGCTGTCGGCGCACCAGGTCGACATAGGCCGGGAAGCGGTTGGCGGCGACGCTGCCGGGACCCGCGGTGATGCCCAGCGGCGCGGCCACTGCGCGGTCGTGGGCGGCCTGGTCGATCAGCCCGGTCTCGAGCATGTTGGCCAGCACGAAGTCACGGCGTTCACGGGCACGCTCGGGATGGCGGCGCGGATCGTAGTGCGAGGGTCCGCGCACCATGCCGACCAGCAGCGCGATGTGCTCGGTGTCGAGGTCCTCGAGCCGGCGCCCGAACCAGAACTCCGCGCCCGCGGCCATGCCGTGGATGGCCTGCGCGCCGCGCTGGCCGAGGTAGACCTGGTTGAGGTAGGCCTCGAGGATCGTGCCCTTGTCGTAGCGCGCCTCCATCAGCAGCGCGTACAGGATCTCGTTGAACTTGCGGCTCCAGGTCTGCTCGCGGCCGATACCGAGCAGGCCGCTGCGCGCCAGCTGCTGGGTCAGCGTGCTGGCGCCCTGGCGCTTCTCGCCCGAGCGCAGGTTGACCCAGGCCGCGCGCGCCATGCCGCTGAAGTCGATGCCGATGTGGTGGGCGAAGTCGCGGTCCTCGACCGCCTGCAGGGTATCGGTGACCAGCGCGGGCACGTCCTCGACCCGCACCAGGCGGCGCTCTTCCTGCTTCTGCCCGTACAGCGTGGCGATGCGCGCCGCGTCCAGGCGCGCGGACTTGATCGCGCGGTCGCCGGACAGGTCCTTGAGCGCGCCCACCCGACCGCCCGAGACCACGGCCTCGATGCGGCTGGGACCGACCGCGCCGTCCACGTCGCGGAAGCCGCGGCTCGAGATCCGCCAGCGGCTGCCCTCGCGGGCATAGGTGCCAGGGCGCACGCCGTCGCCCTCGCGGTAGGAGGCGGCGTCGAGTTCGGTCTTGAGCGTCTGCGCGTCCATCGCCAGGCCCGGCGCCAGCCGCAGCGGGCGCGCGTACACGCGGGTGGGCAGCTGCCAGCGCAGTTCGCCGAAGCGCTCGCTGATCTGGTGGTTGAGGTACAGGGTGTAGGGCAGCAGGAAGCCGATGCCCAGCCCGATCGCCGCCAGCGTCCAGGTCGCGATCCGGCGGCGCCAGTCGACCGGGTTCGCGC
>JAEXTE010000197.1 GCA_023453655.1 Pseudomonadota bacterium | reverse complement strand
GCACAGGGCCAGCGCCTCGGCATCGTCCGCGCGCCGACCGCAGGCGCGCAGCAGCGCGTGCAGCAGCGCGCCGCCGGCCGCGTCTGCCGCGCTCACCGGAGCCGTCCGCCCGGGGGCCGCCTCCGGCACGGACGCCGGCGCACCCTGCACCGTGTACAGGCGCAGCCCCATCGCCTCCAGGGCTTCGCGCTGGAACGGATCCCAGCTCACGCCCGCTCCGCGCGCGCGCCTTCCTGGCGGCGCCAGAACCACAGCACCGGACCGGACAGGGCGTACAGGGTCGCCGCGATGAGCAGGGTCTTGGGCGGGTCGACCCACAGCGCGATCAGCGCGCCGACCGCGATCGGCAGGGCCACGAACGGCACGCGCTCGGCGCGCGGACCGGTGCCGCTGCCCTTGAAGCTGTTGTAGCGCAGCCGGCTGACCATCAGCAGGCCAGCCACCACGGTCACGCCCAGCGCCAGGTAGCGCAGCTGCTCGCCGACGAAGCCCAACTCGTGGCAGGTCCAGACGAAGCTCGCCATCAGGCCGGCGGCGGCCGGACTGGCCAGGCCGATGAACCAGCGCTTGTCCACCGTTCCCACCTGGCTGTTGAAGCGCGCCAGCCGCAGCGCGGCGCAGGCCGCGTACAGGAAGGCGGCCAGCCAGCCGATCTTGCCCAGGGTCACGCCGTCCAGTTTCATCGACACCAGCGCCCAGTGGTACATCACCAGCGCCGGGGCCATGCCGAAGCTGATCAGGTCGGCCAGCGAGTCGTACTGCACCCCGAACTCGCTCTGGGTATTGGTCAGGCGGGCGACCCGGCCATCGATGCCGTCGAGGATCGCGGCCACGAAAATGGCGATACAGGCCGCGCCAAAGCGACCCTGCGAGGCGGCGATGATGGCGAAGAAGCCGCCGAACAGGCCGCCGGTGGTGAACAGGTTGGGCAGCAGGTAGATGCCGCGGCCGCGCGCCGGGGCTGGGGTCGGTTGATCCATCGCGGCAGTGTAGCGCCAGACGCCACCACCCGAGGCCGGCGCGCCCTTGCCCGCGCGGCCCGTCGCCAGCCGACCGGTTCACGTTTCCGTCGTCGCGCGCTTGCGCAGTGCCCCGGGCGATGCTGCAATCCCGCCGGGAAACCCGCCCCCAGGAGCAATGCCGATGCCCCGCCTTCCGATCCTGGCGCTCGCCGCCGCCGGCCTGCTGGCCGCTTCCGCCGTCCAGGGCGGCGAGGTCTACCAGTGGAAGGATGCCAATGGCGTCACCCATTACTCGCAGACGCCGCCGCCCAAGGGCAGCTACCAGCAGCGCGTGCTCAGCGGCGACCGCGCCGGCAGCGCGCAGCCGGTCGCGGCCCAGTCCGCGACAGTGCCGGCGGAGAACGCGAACTGCGCCACCGCACGCGCCAATGTCGCCGCGCTCAGCAGCGGCCGCCCGGTGCACGAGGCCGGCGAGGACGGGCAGCCGGGCCGCGCGCTCAACGACGCCGAGCGCGCCAGCCAGCTGGAGCTGGCCAACGCGGCGGTCAAGACCTACTGCAGCGCCGGCGCGCAAGCCGCGCACTGAGCCGTGCGCACGGCCTGGGCGATCGTCGCAGGCATCGTGGGGGCCGCCGCGCTGGCCTGGTGGCTGGCGCGCGATCCCGGCGCCGCCCGGTCCACTGCTCCCGCCCAGGCCGCGCCCGCCGCCGCGGCGCATGCCGAGTCCGCAAAGGCCTCGGGCCCGACCCTCTACCGCTGGCGCGACGAGGCCGGCGTGGTCCAGGTCACCGACATCCCGCCCCGCGATCGCGACTACACCGTCGTGGACGTGGGGGCGCTGGAACGGCGCAATATCATCGATCCCGATCCGGCGATCGAGGCCGCGCGCTGAGGGCATTCGCCCGGAACCGGCGCGGCACGCGTGGCAGAATGCGCGTCCCGCCGTTCCGAGCCCGACGATGCGCCTGTCGCAGTTCCACCTCCGTACCGAAAAGGAAACCCCCGCCGATGCCGAGATCGTCAGCCACCAGCTGATGCTCCGCGCTGGCATGGTGCGCCGCCTGGCCGCCGGTCTCTACACCTGGTCGCCGCTGGGGCTGCGCGTGCTGCGCAAGGTCGAGGCGGTGGTGCGCGAGGAGATGAACCGGGCCGGCGCGATCGAGATGGCGATGCCCTCGGTGCAGCCGAAGGAACTGTGGGAGGAGACCGGCCGCTGGGAAAAGTTCGGGCCGCAGCTGCTCAAGATCCGCGACCGCAAGGAGCAGGACTACTGCTTCACGCCGACCGCCGAGGAGGCGGTGACCGACTTCTTCCGCCAGGAATTCGCCAGCTACAGGCAGCTCCCGGTCAATCTGTACCAGGTGACGTCCAAGTTCCGCGACGAGATCCGGCCGCGCTTCGGCGTGATGCGCGCGCGCGAGTTCATCATGAAGGACGCCTACTCGTTCCACGTCGGCGACGAGGACCTGCAGCGCGAATACCGCAGCATGTACGACACCTACACGCGCATCTTCACCCGCCTGGGCCTGAAGTTCCGCGCGGTGGCCGCCGACACCGGCGCGATCGGCGGCAGCGCCTCGCACGAGTTCCACGTGCTGGCCGACTCGGGCGAGGACGCGCTGGCGTTCTCGGAGACCTCCGGCTACGCGGCCAACGTCGAGCTGGCCGAAGCCGTCGCGCCGGGCGCGCGCGCCGGTGCGACCGAGCAGCTGCGCAAGGTGGACACGCCGGTCCAGAAGACCTGCGAGGACGTGGCCGCGCTGCTGGGCATCGCGCTGCAGCGCACGGTCAAGTCGGTCGCGCTGTGGGGAGAGGACGGCTTCGTGCTGGCGCTGGTGCGCGGCGACCACGTGGTCAACGAGATCAAGCTGGCCAAGCTGGCGGGCCTGGCCGACTACCGCCTGGCCACCGAAGCGGAGATCCGTGAGCACCTGGGCGCCGAGCCCGGCTTCCTCGGCCCGATCGGCGCGAAGCGGCCGATCCGCATCGTCGCCGACCGCGCCGTGGCCGCGATGGCCGACTTCGTCGTCGGCGCCAACGAGAGCGGCTTCCACCTGGCCGGTGTGAACTGGGGTCGCGACCTGCCCGAACCCGACGAAGTGGCCGACATCCGCAACGTGGTCGGCGGCGACCCCTCGCCCGACGGCCAGGGCACCCTGGCGCTGGCGCGCGGCATCGAGGTCGGCCACGTGTTCGCGCTCGGGCGGCGATATTCCGAAGCCATGCAGTGCACCGTGCTCGACGAGGCCGGCAAGGCCGTGCATCCGGCGATGGGTTGCTACGGCATCGGCGTGTCGCGCATCGTCGCCGCCGCCATCGAACAGAATCACGATGCGTCCGGCATCGTCTGGCCGGCGCCGATGGCGCCCTGGCAGGCGGTGGTGTGCGTGATCAATCCCAAGGGCAATGCCGAAGTCGCGGCCGCGGCCGAGGCGCTGTACCGCGAACTGCTCGAGGCCGGACTCGACACCGCGCTCGACGATCGCGGCCTGCGCCCCGGCCCGATGTTCGCCGACATCGAGCTGATCGGCATCCCGCACCGCGTGGTGGTTTCCGAACGCGGGCTTGCGGCGGGCACGTTCGAGTACCGTGCGCGCAGCGCCGCGGAATCCGAAAGCCTGGACCGCGAAGCGCTGCTGTCGCGCCTGCTCGCGCGGTAAATCGAACCCTGTGCGAGGCAGGACGCGCCGCCCGCGCGGGCGGCGCGTCGTTTCGCCGATCGCGATCGCGGGATCGGCGCATCGCGTCGACGGACGCGGGATACGGCCTGGCTCCGTCCCAATT